>NZ_JBMOWQ010000197.1:0-56599 GCF_049310485.1 Pseudomonas sp. GZD-209 | reverse complement strand
TAATCGACCTTGAGCTTGTCGTCGTTGTAACCGGCCAGCCGATCGAACAGGTCCCAGGTGAAGTGGGCATGGGACCCGTTGTGCAGGCGGTGGATCAGGTTGCCGCGCTCGTCGTATTTGTAGTGGGTCCCGGCGTACTCGCGCAGCAGGTTGTCCATCAGCTTGTTACGGCGTGGATCGGCCTCCAGTGGGCGATTCAGCTCCTGGGTCTTCTGATCCAGCAGGTTACCGGCCGGGTCGAAGGCAAAGGTTTCCACGCTCAGGCGACTGGTGGCCTTGAGTAGGCGGCCCACCGGGTCGTACTGGTACTCCAGTTGGCCACGACGGCTGTCGTGGATGTTGGTCAGCTGGCCGGCGACGTCGTAGCGGTACTGACGCTTGAGCAACGTGGACTGGCCGTCATGGCTGCCCAGCAGTTGCTCTTGCAAACGCCCGGCCGGGTCCCAGGCCTGGGTCTGCATCAACTTATTGCCCTGATGCCGCACGATTTCGCGGTGCAGGTCATCGCGCTCGTAGGCCAGCATCTCGTGCTGGTCGAGGGTCATGCCGAGCAGGTGGCCGCTGCCGTAGGTCAGCCAGCTGACCTTGTGGCCGTCCGGGCGAATCGTCGCGGTGCGCTGGTTGAGTGCGTCGTACTGATGCTGCCACACCGCAACCATCGGCGTGCCGGTGGCCAGGTAGTACTGATGCTCGCGGGTCAGGTTGCCGGCTGCATCAAAGAACCATTGCAGTTTGCTGGCAGCGTTCACTGCCTGGATCAGCTGGCCGTTGCCGTCGTAGGCGAAGGTTTCGCTCTGGCTCTGGTTGCCCAGGCGGGCCGTACGCTCACTCAATCGGCCCATGAGGTCGAAGGTCAGTTCGATACGGCGCTGGCCAACCTGGGTCGAGGCGAGGCGACCGCTGTGCGAGTCGTACTGGTAACGGGTGACCAGGCCATCAAAGCCGGTCTCTTGCAGCAGCCGGCCCACCGGGTCGTAGAGGAAAGTGGCCTTGCTCGCGTTCTCGTTTTCCAGGCCGATCAAGCGGCCAAGCTTGTCCCAGCGATAACGCAGGGTATGTTCGTTGGCGTCGACGCGTTCGCTCAGCAGGCCTGCGGCGCTGTACGCCCAGGTGGTGCAGCGCTCGAGGGCATCGACATGGGCCAACAGACGGCCTTCGGCATCGTAGTTGAAGCGCTCTTCGGTCTTGTCGGGATGGGTGACCTTGGCCAGTTGCCCGGCCTGGTATTCGTAGGCGGTCGTGTAGCCCGCCGCATCGGTGAAGTCGGTCAGCTGGCCAAGGGTGTTGTAGGCCCAGGCACTGCTCTTGCCCGAGCAGTCGGTGTACTCAAGCAACTGCCCAGCATCGTTGTAGGCGAGTGTCTTTTCGTTGCCCAGCGCATCCGACCAGGTTGCCGGCAGCGTCGTAGTCGCGCAGCCACAGGCCGCCTTCGGCATCGCTGATCTTGATCAACTGGTCCTTGTTGTCATAGGCGTAGTGCACCACGGTATGGTCGGCGCGGATGTGCTGCAGGCGGTTGCTGCGTTCATCGTAGGTGTAGCGATCCTGGCTGCCGTCGGCGTGCAGGTGGCGGATCACGTTCTTGCGGGCGTCGCGGAACAGCCACTCCGAGCGCTCGTCGGCGTGCTGGATGCGGTAGGTGTAGCCCTCGGCGTCGTAGTAGTGGCGAGTCTGGCCGCCGTAGGCGTCGGTCACAGTGGTCAGGCGGATGTGCTCATCCCACGCCAGGCGGGTTTCGAAGCTGCCGTCGTCGGCCCATTCGCGGATCGCCCGGGCGTGCGGGCCGCTGCCGTCCCATTCCAGGTTGAGGCCTCGGTCGGTGCGGTCGGTGTAGCGGGTGATCAGGTGGTGCTGGTACTGGTAGCGCCAGGCGGCGCCGTGCTCGTCCTGGGCGGCGATCAGGTCGCCCTGGTCGTCATAGTGGTAGGCGCACAGCTGGCGCAGCGGCTTGCCGTCGACCACTTGCCACAGGCCCTGGATATGGCCGTGGTCATCGAGCAGCGTGCCCAGTTGCAGGTGCACCTTGGACGGGTCGTTGTCGGCGTAGGTGTTGATGTCCGACAGCACCGGGCGGCCGTTGTGGCTGTGCTCGTAGTGCAGCATCGCGCCGACGCCGTTGCGCATGACGATATGCACCAGGTGGAAGCGCTCACCAACACGCTCGTAGGTCTCGTGGCGCTCCTGGCCGCGCGACAGGATGAGCTGGGTGTCGGTGGTGCGGGTCAGGCCACGGTACTCCATCGCGTCGTAATGGGTTTTGCCGACCTTGGGCAGCGGGTAGGCGTGGCTGCGGCCGTCGATATCGTGCAGCAGCAAGCCATCGTCCTGCACATCGATGCAGGTGGTGAAGGCGGTGATCCAGCGGGCGCCGAGGCTGCCGCTGTCGAGGGCGGCCAGGCGCGAGTGGTAGGTGCGGGTCCAGGTGATCGGGAACGGGCCGGGCAGGCTGAAATCGGTGTGCTGCAGGGTCTCGCTGCCCAGGGCAAAGTTGATGCTGTTGCAGGTGTTGGCCGGGGCGCCGTTCTTGCACGGGTTGGCGGCCTGGAACGCGGGCGCCTGCTCTTTCTGGGTTTCCAGCTTGCCTTCGGCCAGCTGGTGGCGGGCCTTGCTGGTGCCGCCGGGCTTGATGTTGGCCACCACCTGCTGCGGGTTACGCTGGCGCCACTGTTTGACGCTGCTGGCCAGGATCTGACTCAGGGCCTCGATGGAGCCGGGGCTGCCGGCATCGCCCAGCTTGAGGATCATGCCGCGTATCAGTGGAGCCAGCAGGCGCAGGCGGGCGCTGTGGGCCAGCAGCTCGGTCTTGCCGGCGGCGCTGAGCGCGGGGCTGACGTCGGCGCTGGTCATGCCCTTGCCAGCGTGCTTGTAGGCGCTGAAGGCACCGGCCAGGTAGTTGTCGAGCGTGGCCAGCGGGTTGTGCATCAGCGCACTGCTCGTGGCGGATGTCGGGCGGGCGTGTTTTGGGCCGGCGCCTTCGGCCAGGGTGGCCAGGCCACTGGCAATGTCGAGGATGATCTGCTCGCCGAGGGTGGCGGCCTCGGCCAGGATGCCCGTGAGTTTGCCGGCGGCCTGGCTGACGAAATTATCAAGGCTGCCGACGATATCGGCGTTGAGGTGGCCGGCCAGCAGTTCGACCGACGCATCGTCGAGCACCTGCTTACCCTCCTGGCGCACGAACAACAGCATCGGCCGCAAGCTCATACGCGCCGGCGCCTCACCAGCGGGCAAGGTGACCAGGCCGATCAGGTTGAGGGCAAAGGTGGCGCAGTCGAGCGGATCGGGCAGCTTGCTGCGGGCCAGGGTAGCGATAGCGCCCAGTACTTCGATCAGGGCGATGCTGTTGCCCGCCACCGGCACATTGCCGGCGACGGCTTTGAGGCGCTCGAGGGTGGCATGGCCGGCACTGACTTCACGTAGCCAGGCGTCGAACACTGCGGCGCCGCGGCCGACGTCCTCGGCCTGGATTTCGGCGAGTGGTGTGATCGCTACTTGTAAAATGCCCTTGCCTGAAGGGCTGGCCTTGCCGGGGTTGGTTGCCATTTGGTTTGGCGCTCCTTGCTGGAAAGGAGGTCGCCTGGTGGCTACGCATCGCGGGGCAAGCCCGCTCCCACGAGGTGGGCGGTGCAGTGCAATGGCCTCGGTCGGGCGACCTGAAAATGCAGGAGGGAAACCATACCGAGGCGGTATTCAGGAAGAAGTCGGAAGGTGTCTCGCACGCAGGAAGGAGCATTCCTGTTCGGGCGTGGAAAAACGGCTACACGCCCATGGCGGGCATAAACACTCTGTGATCACTGAAGGGTCGGCGCTCCGAGCAATTCTTCACAACGTCGTCGGCACCCCACGCTGATCCAGTTCGAACACCTTGCTGCGCCGCAGGCGCTCGCCCGGCCGGCCGGCTGGGTAACGCCAGACGCTGTTTCTGAAGGGCAAGCACCTGCAAAAGGCGGTCCATGGCCATCATTTACCAATCGCTGTAGGATTGGCCGCCTTTGAACAGCCGCCCAGCGTAAGGATTCGCCAGCGATGAGCAAGAACAACGCCGTAGCGGTCAGGGTCATCCCTTTCGAGGCATTGCTTGCCTCGCAACGGATGCCACTGGCCCTGGATACCTACCAGCGTCCCTATGTCTGGGACAAAGACAAGGTTCAGCAGTTGCTCAAGGACCTTCGCGAGTTCCAGTTGGAGCGGCACGCCGGGCTCGACTACTACATGGGCGCGCTGCTGATCCACAAAGACAGCGCACAACGCAGGCAATTCGTCATTGACGGCCAGCAGCGGCTGACCACGCTGTGCATTCTGTACCATGTGCTCCATGGCACGCTGCCCAGCGGAGCCGACTTTGCCTACCGATCACCAGTGTCGGTCAACAACATCCAGCAGGCCCAGCGGATCATCGAAGCCGAAGGCTTGCCGGATGACTTCAAAGCCCTGTTCCAGCACATCGTTTTCACCGTGATCACGGTGCCCAACGAAGACTTGGCGTTCACCTTCTTCGATAACCAGAACAGCCGCGGCGTGCCGCTGGGTGCCGCCGACCTGCTCAAGGCCTTCCACCTGCGCGCCATCGAGGGCGGGCACCGGGACAAGCTGCGTGCCCGGTTTGCCGAGCGCTGGGAAAATTGGCAGGAACATAACCAATGCCAAGGCATCGCAGGTGACTTCGACGCGCTGCTGTTCGGCAAACTGCTCTGGCGCGGGCGGCGCTGGCGTGGCCAGAAGACGCTTGGCGAGGAGTGCCGGGACGGCATCATCGACGAATTCCAGGCACGCACCCTGCGCCCCGAGCAGGGGCACCGACTGGGCATATCACCTGCGCCGGTCGCCTATGCCTCGGCACAATTGCTGGTTTCCCAGATAGGCAACGTCAAGTTGAGCCGCGGGGCCTTGCCCGAGCCGGACGACATCGCAACCCTGCCCTTCTCGCTACGCCAACCCATCCAGCGCGGGCTGGGCTTTTTCCTGTATGTCGAAAAGTACGCAGCGCTGGTCAATCAGCTGTTCGGTGCAAAGACGCAGGAGCGGGCCTTCCGGCAGTTCTACACCGAGGTGACCCTGCGCCTCTCACCTTACCTGCGCGAGTTGTTCTGCCTGGCGGTGCTGATGTTCGTCGACCGTTTCGGCACCCGCGACCTGCTGCGCTTTGCGCTCAGCCTGGATTACGTCATCGGCGCGATCCGCATTGAAAAGAGCTACATCTTTGCCGCCGCTATCACTGTCTACCTGCGCGACGCATCGCTGAACCTGCTGGATGTCATAGCTCAGGCCTACACCCCGGACGAAGTGATGGCGTTCCTGTTGTCCGATTCACGCTCTGCGGCCATCTATGCAGCGGAAGACATCGAGCCCGACTCGACCGTGCGAGGGCGCTACAAAGCCGCAGTGCTGGCGTTCTATGGCAAGGAAGGCACGCTGGACGGGCGTGAAGCCTGGATCGAGGAGCAATGCGCATGACCATTCAATCGTACGACATCACCCTGCAGCAGATCGTCAAACAAGGCATGTTCTTCCGGATTCCGGTCTATCAGCGCCTGTATGTGTGGAGCGATGAGCAGGTGCGCACCCTGCTGGACGACTTGTGGGCCGCATTCGAAGACCAACGCTCCATCGCCTACCTGGGCGGCATCCTGGTGGTGACCCGGCATCAGGATCGCTCGACGGTCGAGTACGACTTGATCGATGGCCAACAGCGCTTCACCACCTTGTGGCTGCTGGCACTGTCCCTGGGGCAGGAACTCAAGCCATTCCTCGCCGGCGAACACGACGATGGGCTTCGTCCGCGCCTGGGCTTCCCCATCCGGCCGGATATAGAAAAAGCGTTCAAGGCCAGCTGTGCCTCCGGCAAGGCGCCGTCCATCGAGCATGACAAGATCGACACCGCGCTTGGGATCATCCAGCGCTTCAAGCACGAGCGCGAGGAAGCCAGGCTGACCGCTTTCACCGAGTACGTGCTGAACAAAGTAACCGTGGTCATGACCCACTTCCCGGCAACCATGGACCTCAACAAGATCTTCGAGGTGATCAATAACCGGGGCGTGCAGCTTCAGCAGCACGAAATTCTCAAGGCCAGGCTGCTCCAGCACATCAACAATAGCGCCGAGCGAGAGCGCTATGCCGCGCTGTGGGAGTCCTGCGCCTATATGGACGACTATGTTGAACGCAATCTGCGCAGCATCGCCAGGTTCGATGTACATCCGCTGTTCTCGAATCCAGCGGCGCTGCGCGATAACGAGCAACTGGCCTGGTCAGACTGTGTTCTGGAAGCGCTGAGTGACAAATATTCGGCCAACCGCAATTCAAGCTCGCTGTCCCTGGGCGATATCCTCGCTGGCAGGACGAGAGCACTCCCCGAGCAGGGCAGCGAACCGCCGGAAGTATTCCAGGGCACGCGCAAGGTACGCAGCATCATCACCTTTTCGATGCTGCTGCAGCATGCATTGCGCATCTGGTTGAATGAACAAGGTGAGCCGGACATTCCCAGGATCAACGACAAGGACCTGCTGTCGCTGTTCGACACGCATTTCCTGAAAGCGCCTTGCGGTGGCGCCAAGGCGAAAAAGTTCATCGCCTTGCTGTGGGAAGTGCGCTACTGCTTCGACAAGCATGTCATCAAGTGGGTGGAAGTCGATGGCGAGGAACACCACCTCATCCACGACCTGCGAAAGCGTCCAAGCGAGGCTGCCTCCGGCAGGACGTACACAACCCTGGTCCGCGAAGAAGCCAGCGATCACGCATTCGCACTGCTGCAGAGCATGCTTTACCACTCACAGCAGATCACCACCCAGTACTGGCTTACTCCATTGCTGGCGTACATCCGCGCCAATCGAACCGACCGGGCCAGCTACCTTCGACAGCTCAAACATTTCGATAACCACCTGCTGTGCAACAACGACCCCAGGCCCCTGATCGAACGCAGCCATGTGTTCCTGAAAGATGCCTCGGCCGTATTGCCGTTGATAAACCCCGCCGAGGCGTTGAGCAAGGCTTCAGGCCTGAGTTTCGCGCATTACTGGTTCTACAAGCTGGAGTACGTGCTCTGGAGCACCAACGCCGCTCGGTTGAATGCCCAACAACGTGCCCAGTTCCGGATGACCGCAAAGAACTCGATCGAGCATATTTCGCCGCAGACGGCGCAGGACGTCGACCTTGATACCGTTTCAAGCGAGGTGCTGGATACTTTCGGCAACCTGGCACTGGTATCGCGAGGCATCAACTCGGAGTACGGCAACAAGCCGTTCAACGAGAAGCGCAAGCATTTCGAGAACCGCAACAGGGAACGCATCGACTCGCTGAAGATGAAACTGATCTATGCGCACAAGCGATGGGGCGACGCACAGGCGAGGCAACATCAGCAGGACATGATTGACTTGCTGTCCGAGTATCTTGACCAAGCAAACGCTGAATAGCAGATGCCTTGTCAGCCAACGCACAGCTGAACCAGGACACTGCAATACAAAAATCCATTAGCGCTCAATGTGAACATAGGACTTGGAAGCATGGCCACTCCTACCGATACGCCCAAATTGCCCGCACGCCTAGGCATCGCCGCAGACCTTTGTTTTTCCACGCCTGACAACGTTGGCTACCTGGCGGACTGCTTGCTGGTACACGAAGAGGTTGTGATTCCACTGGAAGCAACCGTTCTGAACCGACTGGAGGCTGCATTTGAAACAAAGCAACTCCGGCTTCTCTTGCGAGAAAAAAGAATCCGCTTCTGCCCCGCCTATTCCTTGGAGCACGCAAACAGCACCACGCCGGAAGCCTACGCGCGTGATCGATTCATTGAACGTGTTCGTAAACAAGACATGCATCAGCATGCGAGTGATCGCAACGCACTGTTCGCTGAAATAGAAGAGACGTTCATCGACCTCATCGCACCTGACTACACAGCCTGGTTACCCGCCAAAGGCGAGGTTGATGACGCGTTTGGCTATTACGCAGGACGCCCAGGTTACGAGTTCCTGTTTCCCTCTGAACGTTACTACTATCAAACTGGCGCCGTCATGGGCATCGCCCGCATGAATGATCTTCTGGCCGCCGGCGTGTCAGAGATGGAGATGGACCACGAGTTGCCACAATTGCTTGAGCTCTGTTTCCCGATTCGAAGGGCAGAAGGCGCCACGCCTGGCGCCGAAGTCTTTCACGCCAGAAAGATAATTAATGACCTGCATAAAATTGAAAATCTTCCAAGCTTCGAGAAAACAGGATTTCCGCTGGTCTTTCGTGACCGCGAAGACATCAACAAGATCATCACTACCCTTGTGAGTGACGAGGCACAGGATTTGAGGATGTGGCTCTCAAAACACCTCGCCCCCGACCTGGACGTACGAGCGAGTTACTCCGCATCTGAGAAGCTTCTCCCCTCGAAGAAGAAATGGACCCAATGGATGAGATTCGGCGCCGCGACAGGTGTCAGTACCGCGATCGGTATGTGTCTGGCAGGCCCCCTGGGCGCTGCAGCGGGTGCAGCGGTCGGTGCAATTGATCTTGCCAAGGGTGAAAAGACAACCGCTCTGCTTGATGGTTACCACCCTAAACGTTGGCTCTCACATATCCAGCGTAACGGACTGCTGAACCCCGAGTGATGCCCCTGCTTCCCTCTGGCCGCAACGCATGCGGGCTTGCCCAGCATCTCTGTTGAGTTGGTGTTTCAGCCCTGTCGTTGCGGCGCATGGGTTTCAATGAGCGCCAGGTGCCCGGGCGGTCCCGCTTCGAGTGCAACCGACAGCTGAACCACCTGTTAGCGGATGACTCCTGGGCCGTCGCACCCCAGTGGAGCGCAACGGCCCCTCAGGTCACTCACCGCTGACCAATTGCCACGCCAGCTGGTTATGACGCTCCAGTACCTGAGGCAGATCAACAGTGGTGATATGCCCGTCCTTCACCACCACCCGGCCATTGATCACGCTGGTATCGACGTGGGTCGGGGTGCAGAACACCAGGGCTGCCAGCGGGTCGTGCAAGGCGCCTGCGTAGGCCACGTGGCCCAGGCTGAAGGCGACGAAGTCGGCGACCATGCCGGGGGCCAGGGCGCCGATGTCATTACGATTGAGCACCTTGGCGCCGCCCAGGGTGGCGATTTCCAGGGCCTCGCGCGCGGTCATGGCATCGGGGCCGAAACCGACCCGCTGCAGCAGCAGCGCCTGGCGCACTTCGCCGATCATGCTCGCGCCATCGTTGGAGGCCGAGCCGTCCACCCCCAGGCCCACCGGCACGCCGTGGTCGCGCATCTTGCGGATCGGCGCGATGCCCGAGGCCAGGCGCATGTTCGAGCAAGGGCAGTGGGCCACACCGGTGCCGGTGCGGGCGAACAGTTCGATGCCGTGCTGGTCGAGCTGTACACAGTGGGCGTGCCAGACATCGTGGCCGACCCAGCCGAGGTCTTCGGCGTACTCGGCAGGGGTCATGCCGAACTTCTCGCGGCTGTAGGCGATGTCGTTTACGTTTTCCGCCAGGTGGGTGTGCAGCGACACACCGTACTCACGCGCCAGCACCGCGGCTTCGCGCATCAGGTCGCGGCTCACCGAGAACGGCGAGCACGGCGCCACCACCACCCGGCGCATGGCACCGTGGCTGGCGTCGTGGTAGTCCTCGATCAGGCGCTGGGACTCCTTGAGGATGTCGCTCTCCTTCTCCACCACCGAATCCGGCGGCAGGCCGCCCTGGCTGCGGCCAACGCTCATGCTGCCGCGCGCGGCGTGGAAGCGCATGCCGATTTCCTCGGCGGCGTGGATGCTGTCGTCGAGCTTGCAGCCGTTGGGGTAGATGTAGAGGTGATCGCTGGAGGTGGTGCAGCCCGACAGGATCAGCTCGGCCATGGCGGTCTGGGTCGACACCGCGATCATTTCCGGTGTCAGCCGCGCCCAGATCGGGTACAGGTTGGTCAGCCAGTTGAACAGCTCGCCGTCCTGGGCGGCCGGCACCACGCGGGTGAGGCTCTGGTACATGTGGTGGTGGGTGTTGACCAGGCCGGGGATGACCACCTTGCCGGCCATGTCCAGCACCACATCGGCGGTTTGCGGCAGGCTGTCGCTAGGGCCGACCTGCTTGATGATGTTGTCTTCGATATACAGGCCGCCGCGCTTGATTTCCCGGCGTTCGCCGTCCATCGTCACCAGCAGTTCGGCGTTCTTGACCAGCATTGTCTTGGGCATGGGGGTTCCTCTCCCGCAAGGGGTCGCATTCAACAGGATGTTTGCACAGGCCGCCGTCGGGCGACCCGTATGGAGCGTTCAGTGCAACTGCGCAGGCAGTGTCGAGATGAACGGCAGGCGATACCGTGCCGCGACTGAGTCCGCACGTGCCAAGGCATGAGCCAAGGGCCCTGACAGGCATGGACGGGTTTCAGGCGTGAAGGGTATGGCAGCGAGTCCGTCGCTCGTGGGAGCGCTGAAGCATGCATCAGCGTTGAACGGGATTCGCGCAAGAGGCTCGTAGGGTTCGAGCAGCGTTGGGTGTTGCATGATGGGTAACCGTCGCAATACGCAGCGGCGATTGCCGCTGTCGTAGGCGCCGGCCAATGTAAGCAGAACTGACGGTTTCTGTATACAAAAAGCTCTCGCTGCCGCCGCTATGCTGGAAACTACATAACGAAATCCTGACACTGAAGTCAGATTTTTCATCTTCAAGGAGAATGTCATGAAAGTCAGTGCCCGCAACGTGTTCAAAGGAAAGGTCCGTGACGTGCGCCCCGGCGCCGTCAACAGCGAGGTCACCCTCGAGCTGGCCGGCGGTGAAACCCTGGTGGCGGTGGTCACCGTCGAGAGCGTCAACAGCCTGGGGCTCAAGCCAGGCGCCGAAGCCATCGCCCTGATCAAGGCACCCTGGGTGATGCTGATGACCGAGGCCAGCGACATTCGCCTGTCCGCCCGCAACTGCCTGAATGGCAAGGTGGTGAAGGTCACCGACGGTTCGGTCAACGCCGAAGTGACCCTCCAACTCGCTGGCGGCACCCAGGTCCACGCCATCGTCACCCGCGATGCCGTGCAGGAGCTGGGCCTGGCCCCAGGCGTCAATGCGACCGCCGTCATCAAGGCCTCGCACATCATCCTCGGCGTACCGGCCTGATGATCCCGGCCAGGGCACCGCTCGGCGCCCTGGCCTGCCCATGAACGACAGGTGCCGCTGCGCGCCCGTCCATTTCGTCCGCCACCACTGGTGACAGCCGCCCGCCACTGTGTATGCTGGCCGGCGCCGCGAACCGTTGCCTGGCCCTGCCCCGCTGCCGACCGGGCCACTCGCCGCCGCCCTTCGCGATCAGGCCACGATCGAGCCCACCGTAGCGGACTCCCAGCCCCATGCCCGTTGACCTGCAAGCGCTGTACCCCAAGCTGATCCACCTGATGCTGGACACCGTGTTCGTGGTCGACCGGGACAACACCATCGTGTTCGTCAGCAATGCCTGCGAAGCCTTGCTGGGCTACCGCGCCGACGAACTCACCGGCACCCCGATCACCCGCTACATGCACCCGGACGACCTGGAGGCAACCCGCGCCTCGATCATCCGCATCATGAACGGCCAAGCCCATTTCGATTTCCGTAACCGTTACATCCGCAAGGATGGTGCGGTGGTGCACATCTTGTGGGCGGCGTTCTGGTCCGACGAGGTGGGTGCGCGGATCGGCGTGGCGCGCAACGTGACCGCCCTGACCCAGGCCGAGCAGGAGTTGCGCTTCCTCGCCCATCACGACCCGCTGACCCGACTGTGCAACCGCTCGCTGTTCAACGACCGCCTGGTTGCGGCGCTGCACAGCGCACGGCACCAGCAGCGTCCACTGGCGTTGCTGTTCCTGGATATCAACGACTTCAAGGGCATCAACGATGTGCATGGGCATGCGGCGGGCGACCGCGTGCTGTGCACCATTGCCCGGCGCCTGGAAGCCTGCGTGGCGGCCACCGACACGGTGGCGCGCATGGGCGGTGACGAGTTCACCGTATTGCTGCCGGATAGCTCGTCACCTGCTGCAGTTGCCGAGCAGATCGCCCAGATCCTCGCCGTCATGGCCGAGCCACTGGGCCCTGAGTTCGGCGATATCGGCATGCCCAGCTGCAGCATCGGCGTAGCCTGCTACCCCGATGACGGTGAGGACGCCGACACCCTGCTCAGCCGCGCCGACGACGACATGTACCTGCAGAAACGGCGGCGTCGCGCGGCGGGTTGAGGGTCAGAAGTCGTAGCGCAGGTTCATCATCACGTTGCGCGGCGCACCGTAGTGCCCCCAGCTGCCGGAGAAGCCGGTGTAGTACTTCTCGTCGAACAGGTTGTTGAGGTTCAGAGTGCTGCTCAGGTGCTCGTTGAAGCGGTAGCGAGCCATCAGGTTGACCACGGCGTAGTCGTCCTGGGTGATGCGGGTGCGGTAACGGGAGAAATACACCGAGTTGCTGGAGTTCCAGTTGACCCCGCCGCCCACGGTCAGGCGCTGCCAGTCGCCCTGTAGCTGGTAGGTGTTCCACAGCCGGAAGGTGTCCATCGGCAACTGGGCGGTCAGCCGCTGACCATCGGCATCCTCGGTGCGCGAATGGCTGTAGCCGGCCTGCACGTTCCAGCCCGTGGCCAATTCGCCGGCCAGCTCCATGTCGATGCCCTTGGTCTTGGCGCCGCTGACGGCGCGGTAGGCGTCTTCCTGGTCGCGAGTGCCCGGCACCTTGGCGCCGCCATCGAGCTCGGCGACGTTGTCGCGCTCGACCAGGTAAAGCGACACGCTGCTGTTCAGGCGCCCATCGTAGAACTCGCCCTTCCAACCTGTCTCGTAGTTTTTCCCCACTATCGGGTCCAGGTACTTGCCGTCGCGGTCACGGGCCGACTGCGGCTTGAAGATGTCGGTGTAGCTGACGTACACCGACTGCTCGGGGGTGAGGTCGTAGACCAACCCGGCGTAGGGCGTGACCACGCCGCGCTCGGTCATGCCGTAGGCACTCGGGGTGCCGTCGGGCAGGCTGCGCAGGTAGTAGTGATAGCGGTAGTTGCTGGCCCGGGCGCCGAGGATCAGGTGCAGGCTGTCGCTCAGGTTGAAACGCGCGGCAGTGAAGTAGCCGCTCTGGCGGGTGTCGACATCGTAGTCCAGCACCGGCGTGAACGTGTCGGCGTTCGGCTTGGGCAGTTCGTTGCCCCAGGTGTCGAAGTTGACGATCGCGTCATCGGTGCCCTCGGAGTGATGGCGATTGACGTAGTCGAAGTAGTTGGCGCCGAAGATCAGTTCGTGGGTCTGCCCGAACAGTTCGAACGGCCCTTGCAAGGTGGCATCGATCGCGCGCTGGCGCTGGGTGGCGGTGGCGTCGCTCTGGTCGATCTTGGCGCTGCCGTCAGGGCTGATGTTGGAGTTGTTCGATGAGCTGTAATAGGCACCCGACAACGCGTAGCGGTCGACATCCATGTAGGTGGTGCCGACTTTCAGCTGCCAATCGCCGGCCAGTTGCTGCTCGAGGCCGATGGTGTAGTTGGTGGTCTCGAAGCGGTCCAGGTTCCACCGCGCCCCGGAGCTGGTGGAGCGGGAGAAGTCGGTCGGCGTGCCGTTGTTGTAGATCAGCGGCACACCCTGGCCGCCGGTGGGCCGATAGCGTTGGTGGTCGATGCTGACCCGCAGCAGGGTGGTGTCGGTGAGGTCGGCTTCCAGCGCGCCGTAGGCGATGTCCTTGTCCTGCTTATACCAGTCCATGAAGGTGTGGTTGGTCTGCTTGGCCGCTACCAGGCGCCCGCGCAGGTTGCCTTCAGGGGTCAGCGGGCCGGACACATCGGCCTCCAGGCGTCGATAGTTCCACGAGCCCAGGCCACCCTGCACATAGGCCTGGAAGTCCCGGGTCGGGCGCTTGCGCACCACGTTGACCACACCGCTGGGGTCGCCGGCGCCGGTCATTAGGCCAGTGGCGCCGCGCACCACCTCGACCCGGTCGTAGATCGCCATGTCCAGCAGGGTACTGGGCATGGTGCGGGTCTGGTTTTCCTGGTAGGTGGTGATGCCGTCGAACTGGTAGGTGTTCAGGCCACTGCCGCGCGAATAGATGTTGAAGCGCTCGCCGCCATCCTGGGACATGGTGATGCCCGGGGTCTGCTTGAGCACGTCGGACATGCTGGTGAGCTGCTGGTCGTCCATGAACTGGCGGGTGATCACGCTGATGCTCTGCGGGGTCTCGCGGATCGACAGGTTCATCTTGGTGGCGGTGCTGGTCACCCCGGTGGTGTAGGAACCGGTGCCCTCGGTGGTCGCGCCGAGCCCGGTGGCGTTGACGCTGGTGGCGCCCAGTTCCATGACGCCGTTGTCGGCTGCCTGGGGGATCAGCCGGTAACGGTCGCTGCTGACCTGCACCGGCTGCAGCCCGGTGCCGACCAGCAGCATAGCCAGGCCCTGCTCGACCGCGAACTGACCGCGCAGGCCGGGGCTGTGCACGCCCCGGGAGGCCTGGGAATCGACGGCGACCATCACCCCGGCCTGCTGGCCGAACTGCCCGAGCACACTGTCGAGGGTGCCAGGGGCGATATCGAAACGGCGCACATCGGCCTGGGCGGGAAGGTGCCATGCGGCCACGGCCAGGCCGAGCAACAGCGGGCTTGCGAGAGGGGTAAGGCGACACAGCATCGAGACAATCCTTGGCAGACAGGCGTGGGCGAGGCGCTGCAGATTCAGCGCGTTTGCCTGTACTGATGCGCGAGAAATGAAAACCTGCCGGGTATGGGCGAGATTTTTTGCGCGGTGCAATTCAGGCCGGCACTACCGTGGCCCAATAGCCCAGCACCCGCTGCACCCGCACCGGCAACACCTCGGCCAGCAGGTCCAGGCTGGCCTCCGGCTGGTCCAGCGAGAAGGTGCCGCTGACTTGCAACCCGGCCACCCGCGGATCGCAGCGCAATACCCCTTTGCGATAGCGGTCCAGGTCGGCCAACACACTGCCCAGCGCCATGCGCTCGGCCACCAGTTGCCCCTGGGTCCAGGCCGCTGCGCCCACCGGCAATGGCGTCACGCTGCCAGCGCCCGTTGCCGCGAACAGCTGCTGCCAGCCGCTCTCCAGCCCAACACGCAGACCCTGCCCGTCTTCCACCAGCACCCTGCCGTCGAGCACCTGCACCAGGGTGGCGGCCACCTGCTGCTGAACCACCAGCCGTGCCCCCACGCCCGGCAGGATCCGCGCCTGCCCCGCACGCACACTGATGCCGGCACCCTGCCCTGTTTCCACCAGCACCCGCCCACGGTTGAGCGTCAGCACCTGCTGGCCGGCCACCTGATCGCCATCCAGTGCACTACCCGTATCAAGCTGTACCGTCAGCCCCGCGGCCAGGCGCCAGCTGCGCCGCTCGCCGGTGGCGGTGCCGTAGTCGCTGAGCAGGGTTGGCAGCACGCTGCGCTGCTGCACGCCATAGCCGCTGGCAAGCAGCACCCCGGCCCCAGCCAGCCCGCCGAGCAAGGCCCGCCGCGACACCCGGGTGCGCGCCTGCAGCAGGCTGCGTGCCGCCGGCACGCCATGAGTACCGTTACGCAGGCCCTGGCCCAGGCCATCCAGGCGCTGCCAGGCCAGTTCGTGGGCCGCGCTCGCCTGGCGCCAGCGCTGGCAGGCCAGCCGCTCGGCCTCGCTGCTGGCCCCCGACTGCAGGCGCACCATCCACAGCATGGCCTGCTCGACCACGGCCGGATCCAGCCGTTGCGCATCTGCCTGTTGCGGCCTCATTCGCCGTAGACCGACGCGTAGCAGTGCCGATAGGCCTTGAGCATGGCTTTCTGCACCACATTGACTGTCAACCCTTGGCGCTCGGCGATCTGCGCGTAGGTCAGGCCGTCGAGTTGCGACAGCAGGAACACCTCGCGCACCCGGCTGCCCAGGCCATCGAGCACCTGCCCCACCGCATCCAGCGCTTCGAGCACCAGCAGGCGGGTTTCTTCCGAGGGCTGATGCTGCGGTTCCAGCAGCGCCAGGCTGTCCAGGTAGGCGCGCTCCAGCGCCTGGCGGCGAAAGTGCTGCAGGCACAGGCGCCCGGCGATGGTTGCCAGGTAGGCGCGTGGCTCACGCAACTGCGTCGGCAGCTCGCTGCGCAACAACCTGACGAAGGTGTCCTGGGCCAGGTCCAGCGCCTGCTCGCGGTTACCCAACCGGTTGCGCAGCATGCTCACTACCCAGCTGTGGTGCCGCAGGTAGAGATCGCCGACGACATGGCGGTTGGCTGGGTTCATGGCGCGGATCTCCGGCAGCAAATGAATGAAAGTCGCACATGGTAATACTTATCATTCATTTGCATCCAGACGCGTGTTTCACACGCTGCGGGTCAAACCACCATCGACCTTGATGTTCTGCCCGGTGATGTAAGCCGCGCCGTCACTGGCCAGGAAAGCGATGGTGGCGGCGATTTCCTCGCTGGTGCCATAGCGCTTCATCGGCACCATGTCGCGGCGCTGCTCGGTTTTCGGCAGGCTGTCGATCCAGCCAGGCAGCACGTTGTTGATGCGCACGTTGTCGGCTGCGTAGGTGTCGGCGAAGACCTTGCTGAACGCCGCCAGCCCCGAGCGGAACACCGCCGAGGTGGGGAACATGTCGCTGGGCTCGAAGGCCCAGGCGGTGGAGATATTGATGATCACCCCGCCCTGCTGGCGCTGCATGATCGGCGTTACCAGCCGCGCCGGGCGGATCACGTTGAGCAGGTACACTTCCATGCCCTTGTGCCAGTCTTCGTCGCTGATTTCCAGGATCGGCGCGCGCGGGCCGTGGCCGGCGCTGTTGACCAGCACATCCACCCGGCCCCACTTGGCCATGACCGCGTCGACCAGGCGTTGCAGGTGTTCGACGGACTGGTTGCTGCCGGTCACGCCGATACCGCCCAGCTCATTGGCCAGCGCCTCGCCCTTGCCCGACGACGACAGGATGCCGACCTTGAAGCCGTCGGCGGCCAGGCGCCGGGCCGCGGCTGCGCCCATGCCGCTGCCGCCGGCGGTGATGATTGCCACTTTCTGTACTGACATGCTGCCTCCTGGGGAAGATGAACCCTGCCTTGCAGGTTCACTCACCCTAGCAGCCATAGCGCCGTCAAGGGAGACAGCCAGGCTTTCACAAGCCAGTAGTTCAGCTATCGCCTGCCTGTTCTTTCAGCCAAGCCTTGACCACTGCCAGAGCAGCAGGCTGCTGCGCCTTGCGCGGCCACACCAGGTAGAACGCCTTGTCCAGCTGCAGCTGCTGGGGGAACACCTGGGCCAGCCTGCCGGCGGCAATATCGTCCTTGACGAAGGCGTGGCTGGCCAGCGCGATGCCCTGCCCGCCCGCGGCCGCGTCGATCGCCAGTGAGGTCTGGTTGAAGCGCAGGTTGCGCGCGGTCCCCGGCCCCTGCCCGGGGAACAGCGCCGCCGTGAACGCGGGCCAGAAGTCATGGGCGTCGTGCAGCGCGACAAACCCCTGCAGCGCCGCAAAGGTTGCCGGTACGCCTTTTTCCGCCAGCAACTGCGGGCTGGCCACCGCCACCAGCCTCTGCTCCATCAACAGCTCGGCATTGAGCCCCGCGCCGAACGGTGGCTGGCCATAGCGCACGGCCAGGTCGACGCCATCAGTCTGGAAGTGCGACAGCCGGTCGCCGGCGAGCAGGCGCAGGTCGATGTCCGGATTGCTTTCGGCGAAATCGCCGAGCCTGGGGATCAGCCATTTCGCCGCAAAACTCGGTGTCACGCTGACCGTGAGCTGCGAGGGCTGAGGGCGCAGCAGCCGGGTCGCCTCGTCGATCATCGCCAATGCGCCGCGCACACTGGTGCTGTAGCCGCGCCCGGCGTCGGTCAGGCCCAGGCCCCGGGGCAGGCGCTCGAACAGGCGGATGTTCAGGCTGGCCTCCAGGCCACGAATCTGCTGGGCTACTGCCGCCTGGGTGACACCCAGTTCCTCGGCGGCGAGGCGGAAGTTCAGGTGGCGGGCGACCACCTCGAACATGCGCAGGGCGTTGAGTGAAGGCAACGAGGGGAATGCGGCTGGCATGGTGGCAGGAATTCTATTGGCTGCAGAGTGCGGTCCAGTGTGCCAAGGGTTTCCTGCCATGGCTATAAAAGCGGCCGGCCCCAGAACTTTTTCCTTTTTGCCGGTCTATCTGCACAAGCCCGAAGCGAAACGCTGACGCGGGCGGCTGGCCACACCTTCAACTGTCTTTCAGAGGCTGTCTTCACCCATGAAACTACCTACCCCACGCATGCTGCTGCTTGGCCTGTTCGCCCTTGTGGCAGTGGGCTCGGCGAGCGCTTCGCCGATGAAGACGCCAAGCCCCGTGCACGCTGCCGAACCGGCGGCGCTCCAGGCCCCGGCTCCCGCCAACCCCTGGCCGAGCCTGGCCAGCACGGTCGCCGAGCAGCCGGCAACGCTGCTGGCCCATGACGACCGCTACTACCGTGATGACCGCTGGCATGACCGCCGCGAAGACTGGCGCCGCGAGCAATGGCGCAAAGAGCAGTGGCGCCGTGAGCAATACCGCCGCGAAATGGAACGGCGGCACAACTGGGAGCGTTATCACGACCGCGCCCGGCAGGATCGCTACTACGATGACCGTCGCTACTATCGCCGCTGACCGGCCTGCCCCAGCCCATCCAAAGGCGCGGGCAGGTGCAACACCACCTGCGCCTCCTTGACCACATCCAACCGCACCTGCATCGATGCCCCCAGCCCGTCGAGCAACTGGCTCAACGGGCCGCCCCAGCGCTCTCCTCGCGCAGGCGCTCCAGCACCCGCTGGGTGTTGTCGTCGCAGGGCATGCCCTCGGGCCGGTTCTCGATGCTGTCAATGGCAATCAGCAGCTGCGCCCTGCTCTGCGCCAGGCGCTGCTGCATGGCTTCGATCTCGGCCACCTTGCGCTTGAGGCCGTCGAGCAGGCCGTCCTTGCGCCAGGCATTGGGCCCCACCGGCAGCAGGTGGCGAATCTCGTCCAGTGAAAAGCCCGCGCGCTGGGCACCGGTGATGATCTCCAGGATCCACACCGCCTCTGGCCCATAGTCGCGGTAGCCATTGGCCCGGCGCTCGACCGCCTTGATCAGCCCGCTGGCCTCGTAGAAGCGGATACGCGACGCCGCCAGGCCGCTGCGCTTGGCCAGTTCACCGATTTTCATCACTCACCTCGCTGAATGCGTTCACCGGACGATGGCATCGCCCAAGACGCGTTATCCCACAAAAACTGTTGACCTTAAAGTTGCCTTTAAGCTTAAGGTCGAGCCTCTCCCCCTCGAGGCCCTTGCCATGAATGTGTTCGCTGCGCTCACCCTGCCCAATGGTTCGCTTGTGCCAAACCGTATCGCCAAGGCCGCCATGGAAGAGAACATGGCGCAGACCGACCAGGCCCCCTCCGAGCGCCTGATGCGCCTGTACCAGGCCTGGGCCAACGGTGGCGCCGGCCTGCTGATCACCGGCAACGTGATGATCGACGGTCGCGCCATGACCGGCCCCGGCGGTGTAGTGCTGGAGCACGATGCGCAACTGGAGCCGTTCAAACGCTGGGCGCGGATCGGCCGCTCGCGGGGCGCGCAGTTCTGGATGCAGATCAACCACCCCGGCCGCCAGATGCAGGCCAACCTCGGCCAGCAAACCTGGGCCCCCTCGGCCGTGCCGTTGGAGCTGGGCAGCATGTCCAAGCACTTCGGCACCCCACGGGCGATGACCGCCCCTATCATCGACGAGGTGATCGCCCGCTTCGCCCGGACCGCCCAACTGGCAGAACAGGCCGGTTTCACCGGCGTCGAAATCCACGCCGCCCACGGCTATCTGCTCAGCCAGTTCCTCTCCCCGCTGAGCAACACCCGCACCGATGAATGGGGCGGCCCGCTGGAAAACCGCGCTCGCCTGTTGCTGGAGGTGGTGAAAGCAGTGCGCAAGGTGGTTTCGCCCGGCTTTGCGGTAGCGGTCAAGCTCAACTCCGCCGACTTCCAGCGCGGCGGCTTCAGCGCCGACGATGCCCGCCAGGTGGTAGCGCTGCTCAACGGCCAGGGCGTCGACCTGATCGAACTGTCCGGCGGCAGCTACGAAGCCCCGGCCATGCAAGGCGACGCCCGCGACGGCCGCACCCTCGCCCGCGAGGCCTACTTCCTCGACTTCGCCCGCGACATCCGCCAGGTCGCGCAGATGCCGCTGATGGTCACCGGCGGCATACGCCGCCTGCCGGTCGCCGAACAGGTAGTGGCCAGTGGCGTGGAAATGGTCGGCATCGGCTCGGCCCTGGCCATCGCCCCAAGCCTGCCCAACGACTGGCAGCGTGGCGTCGACCCGGCGCCGCAACTGCGGCCGATCACCTGGAAGAACAAGGCGCTGGCCTCGCTGGCCAACATGGCGGCGGTCAAGTTCCAGCTGCGTCGGCTGAGCCTTGGGCGAGCGCCGGATCCGCAGGTGTCGCCGTTGCGGGCGCTGGTGTTGCAGCAATTGGCCAATGCGCTGCGCACGCGGCAGTATCGGCGGTGGATGCGGGAGGTGAAGACCGCCGTCCACGCGGGCAGATGAATCTGCGCACAAGCGCCAAGCGTGTTGCCTGGCCCAACATGAACTACTTTGATCCATATGCCGTTCCCGCCAATAGGAAAGAACCTCAGCCGGAGGTCGCTCATGCGCTTGACGGTTCCTGCCGCACCTATCGTTCTGTTGGCGAGCTTGACGCTGGTGAACCTCTGGCTAGACGCACCCGCCCTCGCCGAAACCAATCCACTTTGCTCAGGAGAGATGGCGCAGCCCCACAAGGTCGGGAATTTCGATTTCGAAACAAATTCACGCCTTGAGGAACATGCCAGTGTCAGCCAATACAAGTTTGCAATTGTCTCCTGTGTCGGCAATCACGATCAGGTATATCCAGTTCGTGTGAACTGGCCGGTGGCGCACATCACCAGCTGGGTACCCGCCGGAAAGAAAGTCGAGTCTGCCCCCATTCTCCAGGTCAGCAATGATGCGCGACAACTCGAGGGGTGCCTGGAATACGGCAATCGAGGCGACACCACGCATGCATTTTCCTTCGGTGACGGTTTCAGCAAATCCATCGTTGAATCGGAAGGCGAGCAAGGGTGCAGAGCAGCGATCGCCACCCATTCAGCCCCCAGCAAAGGGGTCATGGAGAAATTCCGTTTCAGGATCCAGATATTTTTCCCCTCAGACGTCAAATCACCGGGCGCTACCCTGATTCAGCTTGATGGCGAAGTAGGCATCGACGCTGACAAGGAAAACCACTACCGCAGCGTCTTCAACTATGAAGTGCGCCCTTACAAGGACAGTAAACCCGGCACGCTTGAAAGCATCTCGATCAGGCCCTTCTTCAAGGGGGTCGACGACAGCCTTTACTCAGCCTTCATGAAACACAATCCAGAGCCGATCAGGCTTCAACAAAAGGGCACCATCACCTTTGAGGTAAGCGGCATCAAACAACCCGCACTGACCTATGCGCGCTATGAAATCTTCAGCCAGCAGAATGAACTGATTGGCGCGGTTGAATTGCCGGTTTACGTTTCATCCTCTGCTTCCTTGGCTGCGAAGCGCCAATGAACAGCGCCTGGAAGTCCATCGCCAGCGTGGTGCCTGCGCCAGCGCTGGCGTTGGTGAGTCAATGGCTTGGATTGTTTTCGGACACCCTGCTGGTGCTGCCCGCGTGGCGGGAAGAGGCACAAGGCCTGGCGCTGGCGATCGGCACGGTCACCATTGTCCTCATATGCCTGACCTGCGGTGACACGCCTATCCCTGCACTGCGTAAGCGCGCGATAGCGTGCTTTGTGCTCACCCTTGTACTTATCGCACTGTGCCTGCAGATTTTTCACCGTCTCGGTGGGGGCATGCCCACTGCGACAGTGGAACGCTGGCAAACCATCTGGATGTTCCTCTACATTGGCGCCATGGTGGCGATGGTTGCGGCCATTGCTTTCGGGGCACTTTCCGTCAGGGAGAAAAGCCATAGTCTGGTCAAGGTCGTTATTGCCACCCTGGTCGTTTTAGTCGTCATCCTGGCCGTCGTCATAGTTGCCATGAGCCTGCTTCAGTAGGCTTGCGTCCCAGGTCCTATGACGGCCACTCATCTGAGTGAACCGTGGTTCAGCCGCGTCCTACTGCGTGAGGGAATACGCCGCGGATAGCATAGAGCCCTCCCCCAGCTCATGGCAGAACATGCAATGCGCCTTCTCTACCCCAGCGAACCTTTCAACAAGAATCGCCCTGACGAACAGTTCGTCGAAGAATACGAAGCCGCGACGGCGGCTGGGCTGCAGCCCCTGATATTTTCGTTCGAAGACTTTGAATCAGGTGCACTCAGGGCCTCACTACCCTTTACCCCCGGCGACCTCGTCTTGTACCGCGGCTGGATGCTGACACCGAAAACCTATGCCGACTGGGTCAACCATTTGCACGACCGGGGCGCCACCGCCGTGACCAGCCCCGCGCAGTACCGACTCTGCCATCACTTGCCGCAGTGGTATCCGTTATTGGTTGGCAAGACAAGCGAAACGCTGGTGCTGGCTGCGGATACGGACTTCAAACAGGCCCTCGCCGGTCTGCACTGGTCAGGCTACTTCATCAAGGACTACGTGAAGTCATTGAATACGGGGCGTGGCAGCCTGGTGGACCGTCCCGAGGATATCGAGCCTCTGCTGGCATTGATGCTCCAGTACCGCGGCAGCATAGAAGGCGGTGTATGCGTCAGGCAGCGCGAAAACTATCTGCAAGGCACCGAACGGCGCTACTTCGTGTTCCACGGACAAGCCTATGGTGCTGACGGCGAAGTACCAGAGCTGGTGAGCGAATGCGCACAGTCGATCGACAGTCCCTTTTTCTCGATTGACGTTGCACGCCGGGAAGACGGTGTGCTGCGGGTGGTCGAGTTGGGAGATGGGCAAGTATCTGACCGCAAGGAGTGGCCTGCGCAGACGTTCGTGCGGATGTTTAACCAGTAGAACTGGCCAAGCACACTCACTGCGTGGCCGCTTGGCTGTGAGGGGGAACCGCGAGTTGCCAATGGAACGTCGATAGGCTGCCTTTCAAACGTGTACTACAGAAAATGGCTTTTGCTGCAACTTCTGGTCAACGACACCCAGCGTCGATACCGCCAAGTTCGGTGTTGCAGCGTACCTGCGTATATTGTTCACTCCCTGCCACAAGCCACCGCCGCAGCATGGATGATCCTGCGCGAGCTCTGGCCACAGCATAGGGAAATGACATGCGCGCACGAACCCTCCTCGCGGCCATCGGCACAACGCTATCACTGTCGGCTGCATCGGCATCCCCCATGCCGCCAGCCTTCACGCCACCAGCGCCCGGAGCCCAGCAGCGCATCTCGGTGACCGTCGAAGGCGCAGGGCCGGACGTCCTATTGATTCCAGGCCTGGCTTCGTCCCGCGAAGTCTGGGCAGACCTTGCCGCCAAATTGCGCCAGCACTATCGCCTGCATCTTGTGCAAGTTGCAGGCTTCGCCGGTTCACCCGCCGTGCCCAGCGTGGACGGCCAGGTGGTCGCCCCCATAGCCGATGCAGTCGCCGACTACATCCGCAGCGAACGCATCGAGGCGCCGGCCATCATCGGCCATTCGCTGGGTGGCGAAGTCGCGCTGATGCTCGGCGCACGGCACCCTGCTCATGTCGCGCGGTTGATGATTGTCGATGCACTGCCCTTCTACACCTTGCTGATCGACCCCAGCGCGACCATTGATACGGCCAGGCCACATGCCGCCGCGCTGCGTGACGCGATGTTGGCGGCGCCGGCGGAGCAGGCCGAAGCCATGCAAAGCGCCGCCGTCGCCCGCCTGGTCAAAACCGAAGCGGCCAGGCCCGCATTGATCGCGGCGGGGATCCGCTCGGATCGCTCGATGGTGGCCGATGCCATGTACGAGCTGATGACCACCGATTTGCGACCTGAGCTTGGGCGCATCCAGGCGCCGGTGCAGGTCGTCTATGCCTATGACCCCCTTTACGGCGTGCCTGCTTCCAACGTTGATGCGCTGTTCGATACCGCCTACGCCTCGGCGCCGACTGCCAGCTTCAGGCGTATTGACGGGAGCTTTCACTTCGTCATGCTGGATCAGCCGGTGGTGTTTGCTGAGACTGTGATGGAATTTCTGCGGCAGTGAAATTGCGCTGACCTGGGACAAGTGAAAATGCTCGGTCTGAACTACTCGACCAGCTCGACGTAATTGGACTCACCCCCTCCAGTGGCGCCAGATAACCAACCCCAGACAAAGTGCAGGGTCGTGCGGCCTGCTTGATCAACGCCCACCGTACCCCGGGACCAGCCGGCAAGAAGCTCGCCCTCGGTGGTCAAGCACTGGAACAGCAGCTCGATGGTATCGGGGCCTGTCACGCGGCCTACCTGGTTACCAGTACGGATCCGTCCGCCTTGGTAGGTGCTGTTGATGGCACCATCGTCGATTGAATAGTGGAAGACCGTGCCAGCCCCCGATAACCCTTGGGTGTTGCTGGCTACCGAGAATCGACGGTTGTTCAGCCGTGCTGCGATCTGGGGAAAATCAGTTACCGACGCTCGTGTGTCGTTCATGGCGAAATCCATTTCATAAACGCACACCTTACCCGAGGCGGCGATGAGTGTTCTATCTGAAGGTTCGGGTATGTGCGGAGTTTGGATGGCCGCAATCGACCCAAAGCGGCCAGTCATGCCAGAGGTGATCTCTGTGGGAGCGGGTTTATCGAGGCGTCGAACCGCCGCGAACACGGGCGAAGCCCGTGCCACCCTCCGAGTTGCCTGCTTCGCGGGTAAACCCGCTCCCACAGGGGGCGCGCCAGCCTCGGAAAATGAGCAAGAGCAGCACCATCGCAATGGCAGCTATGGGTCGCAAGCGCTCGCTGTCACACGCATGCCTTGAGCCATCACGACCGGCCTGCCTTAGTGGAGAAAGTGATCCTTGACGTAGCGCACCGTCTTTTCCAAAGCGCGCGCCATATCGGGATGAGTTAACTGATACTTCAGCTCTAATTGCTCGCTATTACTCATATCGAAGCGCTGCGTCTGGATGAAATCCAATGACTCGGCGCTGATCGCAAATCGCGCTGCCAGCCCGGGAATCATCAAAAGCCACCTGAGCAACCCTATCGGTACATGCTGGCGGGGCGCCTTGACCTCCAGCGGTTTTGCGATCTGCTCAAGCATGCCCTGCAGGCTCGATGTGTGCTCATAGAGCGCCAGGGCCTGCCGGTTGGCCATTGAAGGATCGAACGCCACACAGGTCATCATCGCCACCAGGTAGTCGACGCTGACTAATGGCAACCAGTGCCTGGAGGAACCGGGGACCGCTTTGAACCGACCTTGAGCCAGATTTCGAATGAGTTCGGCCAGAGGCTGCCCTTCCAGGATGTGCCCACTCTCGCTGTGGCCACACACCGTAGCAGGGTGAACGATCGTGTAGTCCGCGCCCGCATCCTGCATATAACGGATGACGGCAAAATGGGACTCGATCTTGCTGCCTTCGTAGCCACCTACACGGCGGTAGACTGCGGGCCAGTTTGTGTTTTCAGGGCACTCATGATCAACACCGATACTGGCCAGGTGATTAAGGTTTTGCAGCATGAAGCCGCCCACCATCAGCAATCGAATGCGCTGACCCGCCGCAAGCTTGGCGACCCTCAGCGCCCCTTGCACATTGACTGCTCGGGCGCGCTCCATGGACAGCCCCCAGGAAAACTCCGCCGCGAGGTGGAAGATCACAGAGACCGAAGACACGCACTGCTTGTCCGCCTCACTGAGCCCAAGCCCTTCTCTGCTGATATCGCCCTCAACGGCATGGATATACGCAGGATTACCGCCAAGTTGACTGACCTGTTTTCTGAGACGCTCAATGTTCCCTGGGGTGCGCATAAGCACCCGGGTCTTGTACCCTTTCGCAGTAAGACGGGCCAGTAAATGTTGCCCCACAAACCCACTGCCGCCTGTGACGAAGCATTCCACGCTCATGCCTGATCCCTTGTTTGGATAATGGGTGCAGGCTAAGGTGTAGAGCACGCTCTACAGTCAAGGAGTTTTTAGTGTGAACGTTGGAGAGTTGGAGCGCCGCAGTGGCGTCGGCCGGCATGCATTGCGCTATTACGAACAGCTCGGGCTTATCGTGGCACAACGACAAGCCAACAATTACCGCAGCTACAGCGATCAGACGGTTGTTGACCTGGCCTTTATTCAGAGCGCCCAGAGTGGCGGTTTTTCCCTGGCTGAAATTGGAGAAATTCTTGCAGCCCAGCGAGGCAACAAGATCGATTGCGCGCAAGGCGCAGCCTTGGTTGCCAGCAAGATGGCTGAAATTCAAGCGAAGATCACCACGCTGCAAGCTGCTTATGTCCTGCTGAGCGCGGAGCATGCGAAGCTTGAAGCCAGTGCCATTGCCAACGGCCTGATCACTCCCCACTTACCTGCCCATCTGCATGGCTCGACGCCCTAGGCTCTGTACGAAAAGTTTTGTGGGAGCGGGCTTGCCCCGCGATGGAGTGCGAAGCGCTCCTATACCCGATATCAAATAGTGTCAAAGACGCCGCGAATCCAGGTTTTGCTGCCGCGTTGCGCGCAGATCGCGGGGCAAGCCCGCTCCCACCAATCCCCGTGGGAGCGGGCTTGCCCCGCGATAGGGCCGGTAGCCTCTGAACGGACTTCCCATGCCCCCCATCCCCTACTGGCGCCTGTCCAGCTTCTACCTTTTCTACTTCGCCTTGCTCGGCTCCACGGCGCCGTTCCTGGCCCTGTACTTCGATCACCTGGGCTTTTCCCCGGCACGCATCGGCGAGCTGGTGGCCATCCCCATGCTGATGCGGTGCATCGCCCCCAATCTGTGGGGCTGGCTGGGTGACCGCAGCGGCCAGCGCCTGTTGATCGTGCGATTGGGGGCTTTGTCGACCCTGGCGACCTTCTCGCTGATCTTCTTCGGCAAGAGCTACGCCTGGCTGGCGTTGGTGATGGCCCTGCACGCGTTCTTCTGGCACGCGGTACTGCCGCAGTTCGAGGTGATCACCCTGGCTCATCTGCACGGCCAGACCGCGCGCTACAGCCAGGTGCGGCTGTGGGGCTCGATCGGCTTCATCCTCACCGTGGTCGGCCTGGGGCGCCTGTTCGAACAGTTGAGCCTGGACATCTACCCGGTCGCCCTGGTGACCATCATGGCCGGCATCGTCGCCGCCAGCCTGTGGGTGCCCAACGCCCAGCCGCCGGAGCATGCCGAGCGGCGCGGGGCAGGGGGCTTTCTCAAGCAGGTGCTGGCCCCGGGCGTGCTGGCGTTCTACCTGTGCGTGGGGTTGATGCAACTCAGCCACGGCCCGTACTACACCTTCCTCACCCTGCACCTGGAGTCGCTGGGCTACAGCCGCGGTGCGATCGGCCTGCTGTGGGCGCTGGGGGTGGTGGCCGAGGTGCTGGTGTTCATGGCCATGAGCCGCATCTTTGCGCGTTTTTCGGTACGCCGGGTGCTGCTGGCGAGCTTCCTGCTGGCCGCCGTGCGCTGGCTGCTGCTGGGCAACCTGGCGGATATCCCGGCAGTGCTGGTGCTTGCCCAGGTGTTGCACGCCGCCACCTTCGGTTGCTTCCACGCCGCTAGCATCGCCTTCGTGCAGTCCAGCTTCGGTGCCCGCCAGCAGGGCCAGGGCCAGGCGTTGTACGCTGCCCTGTCCGGCACCGGCGGTGCGCTGGGCGCGCTGTATTCGGGTTACAGCTGGAAACTGCTGGGCCCGCACTTCACCTTTGGTATGGCCAGCGTCGCGGCACTGGCGGCAGCCGTTATCATTGCCCTCCGTTTGAAAGACAGCAGGAACGACCCCTGATGAGCATCCTCAGCGTTTTCCACCGCAGCAGCCCCGAGCTTGCGAACAAGGTACTGACCCACCACGACGATATCGTCGCCACCCTGGCCGAGCAGGGTGTACGCCTGGCGCGCTGGGCGTCCGGCGCGCGCCTGCGTCCGGGCAGCAGCCTGGCGGAGGTGCTGGACGCGTGCCGCGCACCGCTCGACCGTCTGATGAGCGAGCATGGCAGTGCAACCTTCAGCCTGCTCAGCCGCGATGGCGTCGACCCCGCCGAGGTGGACTTGCGCGACGAGCATGTGCATGACGACGAGCAAGTGTTCGCGCTGATCAGCGGGCGTGCACAGCTGAGCCTGCGCCTGGGTGATTTCGTCTATGCCGTGCTGTGTGAAAAAGATGATGTGCTGGTGGTTCCGGCTGGCACCCGGCGCTGGCTTGACCTGGGGGACACGCCGTTCTGCCTGGCGTTGCGGCTACACGCCAGCGAGCAGGGCGTGCAGCCGCGGTTCACCGGTGATGCCGGTGCCCGGCAGTTCCCGGGGTTTGGCGAGCTCTGAAAAAGCCGCTTAGCGGTAGGTTGGCAGCGCGAAGCGCTGCTGGCTCTGCAGCCTGGAGATCACTGGCAGTTCACTGGCCTGTTCGGCGAGGTCACGGCGCAGCGCACTGATCGCCCACGACAGCTGTTCGGCACTGTGCAGTTGCGCGTAGCTCAGCACTCGGCGGGTGACCACGCCGTCGGCGGCGCGCAGGGTCAGCAGTACACCGCCGTCCGGGCGGGCCTTGGTGTCCACCTGATAAGCGGAAAACACAGAGACGAACTTTTGCTGGATGAGGTCCATATCAACTCCTGACTGATGTGTGGGCAGACATGAGTTGGGTTTTGCAGTGATCGTGCCACTCTTTTTGCTGTAAAAAATCATTTAAAAACAATGACATAGATGTGATTGCAGAGTGCCTGGCATTGCATTCTGCAAGGTCGTGCAATTTGCACAGTGCAATTTGCACGGTCATAGCTTCTGTCTTTGCCCCCCATAGAATCTGAACCTTTGACCCGCTGGCGGTGCCTGACCAACACTTGGGCTCATTCAATTGCCAGGAGGTTCCAGATGTCCGACCAACAGCCCGCGCCCATGACCGCCGAAGAAACCGCCGCATTCGCCGAAGAAGTCTTCGAGCGTGCCCGCCGCGGCGATGCGCCGATGCTCGGGCGCCTGCTCGACAGCGGCTTGCCGGTCGATCTACGCAACCACAAGGGCGATACCCTGCTGATGCTGGCCAGCTACCACGGCCACCATGAAGCGGTGCAGGTGTTGCTCGGCCACGGTGCCGACCCACTGATCGCCAACGACAACGGTCAGTTGCCCATCGCCGGCGCGGCATTCAAGGGCGACCTGGCGATGATTCGCCTGTTGCTGGAGCAGGGCGTGCCCGTGGACGCCGCCGCAGCGGACGGCCGCACCGCACTGATGCTGGCGGCGATGTTCAATCGCCTGGAGATCATCGACTACCTGCTGGCCCAGGGCGCCGACCCGACGCGCCGCGATGCCGGGGGCGCCACCGCACTGATGGCGGCGCGCACCATGGGCGCGACGCACGCCCAAGCACGCCTCGAAGCACTCGCCGGCTAACGGCCCGGGGGCGTTTGCGGCTATCCTTGGCGCCTTTTCACGCCAACCCGCAGGGCCCCCCCATGAAAGACCAGTTGCTCGAACTCATCCGCCTCATCGCTGCCGGCTGCATGCGCGATGAAGATATCGAGCGCATCGCCGACGAGGCCGCCCAGGCCTACGCCGACCCCGCCGCCTTCCTTGCCGCCAACCCGGACATCAATTACGACGATACCTTCCCGTTCCCACTGGGCGAATGGGTGGTGGTCGGCAGCCTGCCCGACACCGTGCTGTTCCAGGCCGACAGCTACCAGGACCTGTTCCAGCAGATCAGCGATTCGTTCGACAAGAGCGTGCCGTTCACCCTCAAGCCCAAGCAACTGGCGCGTACCGAGCCGTTGACCGCGCTCAACCGGATCCAGGTGCAGATGGGGGCGCTGAACAAGGAAGCTGGCGGTTATGTGCTGCTGAACTTCAGCCAGTTGCTCGACGACGAGCTGCAGGTGGTGATGGTGGGGCAGAACGACCTGGCGCGGGTGCTGGAGCTGGGCGCTGCGGTGGGGATCAAGGTCGAGCCGGCGCTGGAAGCATTGAAGGTGGCTGTGCACGTCTGAAATCTGCGCCGCTCTTTTCGCGGGTAAACCCGCTCCCACAGGTACTGAGCTGGCCTCAGGCCCTGTACAAAACCTGTGGGAGCGGGTTTACCCGCGAAGAGGTCGGTGCAGTTTGTCGACGGCCTCAACCCAACGCGGTATCGAGAAACATCATCACCGCAAACCCGCCCATCAACCCCAGTGTCGCCGCGGTCTGGTGGCCGTTGCGGTGGGTCTCCGGAATGACCTCGTGGGATACCACGAAGATCATCGCCCCCGCCGCCAGGCCCATGCTGATCGGGTAGGCCAGGGCGAAGCCGGTGGAGATGCCCAGGCCGATCACCGCACCCAACGGCTCCATCAGGCCGGAACCGATCGCCACCAGCGCCGCCTTGAAGTTGGACAGCCCCGTGGCGCGCAGGGCCAGGGCGACAGCCAGACCTTCCGGAATGTCCTGGATGGCGATGGCGCTGGTCAGTGGCAGGCCGATGCTCATGTCGCCGTTGGCGAAACTCACACCGATGGCCATGCCTTCAGGCAGGTTGTGCAGGGTGATGGCCAGCACGAACAGCCACACCCGGCTCACCCGCTCGGCTTGCGGGCCACAGGGGCCCGTGCTTTCGTGCTCGTGCGGGGTGAAACGGTCGAGGCCGAGCATCAGCAGCACGCCCAGGCCCATGCCCAGCACCACGGTGAAGGCTGCGGCCGGGCCGTTGCCGGTGATCTCGCGGGCAGCGTCGAGGCCGGGAAGAATCAGTGAGAAGGAACTGGCGGCGAGCATCATGCCGGCGGCAAAGCCGAGCATTACGTCCTGGCTGCGCGCGCTGACGTCGCGCAGCACCACCGCCAGCACCGCGCCCAGCGCGGTGGCCGCAAAGCCGGACAGGCCGCCGAGGGTGGCCAGGGGGAGGTGGTCGGCATGATCGCCATTGAGCGCATTCCAGATGCTCGCCAGCAGCAGGGCGACGATGGCCAGCAGGCTCAAGCCCAGGCCGGCGCTGAGCCAGGGCGTGGTGCGGACCTGTTGCCGCCAGGCGCCGAGTGGCGAGAAGGGGGCGGCGTTGTGGGTTTGGGCTGGGGGCATGCGGACCTCGAAGCGATGAATGCTGCCAGTCTATCCACTGACTGGCCCGTGGGACCAAGGATTCCCCTCTATCGAGGCCATAGCCAGCTATGCTCTGGCTCACATTCACCTTACGGGAGCGGCAGCATGGGCTCTACTTTCAACGGGCTGGTCGGCCTGATCATCCTCGCCCTGGACATCTGGGCGGTGCTGAACGTACTCAAAAGCAGCGCCGAAGTCGGCATCAAGGTGCTGTGGATCCTGCTGATCGTGCTGCTGCCGGTGCTGGGGCTGATCATCTGGGCCATTGCCGGCCCGCGGGGCAACCTGCGGATCTGATCGCCTGCTCCCGCGAAAAGCTGGCATCAGCAGTTACAATTTGCTGACTACAAGGCCTATCCTGCCATAGCCTGTAACAGGCGCTATCGACAAAATTTTCACACTCGATTTTCGAGAATCCGCGCCGCACAATACCGCCCTGGTCCGGCGCCATGATCGATGGCAAGGCCTGGCTGTCGGCGATTTCGCCCTTTTCGCAAACCCGCAATCCTAGGACCTCTCCATTCATGGCTATCACGGACGCCCTGAAGCAAGGGGGCGCGCGAGGCTCGTTCTCGCCGACCCTGAAATCCCACCTGGCCTATACGCTGCTCAGCGGCCTGGTGATCATGCTGATGCTCAGCCTCGTGCGTCTGGCGCTGCTGGTCTACAACAGCGACATGATCGGCGACACCCCTTACTCGACCGTGGCCGAAGGTTTCCTCAACGGCCTGCGCTTCGACCTGCGGGTGGTGGTGTACATCAGCATTCCGCTGCTGCTGGCCCTGCTCAGCCCCTGGCTGATGGCCCGGCGTGGCCTGTTCCGCCTGTGGCTGACCATCGCGTCGAGCGTGGTGATGTTCCTCGGCCTGATGGAGATGGATTTCTACCGCGAATTCCACCAGCGTCTGAACGGCCTGGTGTTCCAGTACATCAAGGAAGACCCCAAGACCGTCATGAGCATGCTCTGGTACGGTTTCCCGGTGGTGCGCTACATCCTGGCCTGGCTGGTCGGCACCTGGCTCTTGAGCCTGCTGTTCAAGGGCATCGACCGCCTGACCCGTGGCGGTAGCGCCAGCCTGCAAGGCGCTGGCACGCGCACCGTGGCGCCCTGGTATGGTCGCCTGGTGGTGTTCGTGGTGATCCTGCTGATCGCCGTGGTTGCCGCCCGTGGCACCCTGCGCCAGGGCCCGCCCATGCGTTGGGGCGATGCATTCACCACTGACTCGAACTTCGTCAACCAGCTTGGCCTGAACGGCACCCTGACCCTGATCGATGCCGCCAAGAGCCGCTTCGGTGAAGACCGCGCCAACATCTGGAAAGCGACCTTGGACCAGAACCTGGCCACCCAGAGCGTGCGCGACCAGCTGCTGACCCCGCATGACACCCTGGTCGATGCCGACGAAGCGGCGATCCGTCGCGACTTCGTGCCGCCCCAGGAGCGCACCCTGCCGATCAAGAACGTGGTGGTCATCCTGATGGAGAGCTTCGCCGGGCATTCGGTGGGCGCCCTGGGCAGCGAGACCAACATCACCCCGTATTTCGACAAGCTGGCCAAAGAAGGGCTGCTGTTCGATCGCTTCTTCTCCAACGGCACCCATACCCACCAGGGTATGTTCGCCACCATGGCCTGCTTCCCCAACCTGCCGGGCTTCGAATACCTGATGCAGACCCCGGAAGGCGGCCACAAGCTGTCCGGCCTGCCAGCGCTGCTCAGCGCCCGCGACTACGACGACGTCTATGTCTATAACGGCGACTTCGCCTGGGACAACCAGTCCGGGTTCTTCGGCAACCAGGGCATGACCACCTTCATCGGCCGCAACGACTTCGTCAATCCGGTGTTCTCCGACCCGACCTGGGGCGTTTCCGACCAGGACATGTTCGACCGCGGCAACGAAGAGCTGGCCAAGCATGACGGCAAGAAGCCGATCTATGCCCTGCTGCAGACGCTGTCCAACCACACCCCGTACGCGCTGCCCAAGGACCTGCCGGTCGAGAAGGTCACCGGTCAAGGCCGCCTGGACGAGCACCTGACCGCCATGCGCTACTCCGACTGGGCGCTGGGCCAGTTCTTCGAGAAGGCGCGCAAGGAGCCGTACTTCAAGGAGACCCTGTTCGTCATCGTGGGTGACCACGGTTTCGGCAACCACCAGCAGGTCACCGAGCTGGACCTGGGCCGCTTCAACGTGCCGCTGCTGCTGATTGCCCCGGGTATCCAGGACAAGTTCGGCGCGGTCAACCACACCGTGGGCACCCAGGTCGACATCGTGCCGACCATCATGGGCCGCCTCGGTGGGCAGACCCGCCACCAGTGCTGGGGCCGTGACCTGCTCAACCTGCCGGAAGGCGACCAGGGCGTGGGCATCATCAAGCCGTCGGGCAGCGAACAGATCGTCGGCCTGGTGCAGGGTGACCGCATCCTCATCGAGTCCAAGGACATGAGCCCGCGCATGTACCGTTACCAGCTGGGCCGTGAGTTCAAGGCCGACCTGATCGAAAGCCCGGACGAGTCGCAGTTGCAGAAAAAACTGGAAGCGTACATCCAGACCGCGACCAAGAGCCTGCTGGACAACACCGCTGGTGTGGTCCATGGCACGCCGAAGTAAGTAAGTCGCTGCATCGAAAAAGCCCGCCCTGACCCGGCGGGCTTTTTTTATCAGGTTTCATGCTTGGGGCTGAACAATTGCCCCCTTGTCACGGTCAAGTTAGTACGCAGTTTCACTCACCGTAGTGGTAGCGAGGGCTGATCGATGAAAGAGTGGGAAGTGCGCTTTGCTGACCAGAAGGGCGAACCGCAATCGCTGTTGCTCACCGCCGAGCAGCGCCCCAGTGAGGAAGATGCCGCACGGGCTATTCGCTCCCGTTTGTTTCCGCTGATGGATGAACTGGACCTCAACGATTTTCAAGACCGCAGCTTTTCCCCGACTGCACGTTGGCTCAAGGAGCAGAGCGGCGTCACCATCACTGCTATTCAGGAAGCCCCCTGAACAACGGGTTTCTGGCGAGGTGCCGGCTCAGGCACTACGCTGCATGAAGGCGTGGGCCTAATCTGCGGACCCGCGTCGTCTTCATTCTCGTTTTGCATCAGCTCTAAACGCCAGGCAAGTCTCAAGTGCCAGGCAAGTGCGTTGTGCACGGAAAGTCTATCCATTGCATTGCAGGAGGACGTTTCATGAGCAGCCTGAACGACGATATCAGCAGCAGTGTCCTTAGCCAGATGAAAGCTGGCGGTTTTGACTTCACCCGCATCCACCCCATCGAGTTCTATGCCGTTTTCCCCGACGAGGCCTGCGCGCGCCGGGCGGCGGGGCAGTTCCGTGGGGAGTCGCTCAGTGCCCAGGTGAGCGAGCGTGACGATGGCGCCTGGCATCTGGAACTGAGCAAGGTCATGTATGCCACCTACGGGGGGATTGGCGCTTTCGAGGCATCGTTCGAACGCGTAGTTTCGCCCTATGGCGGCGAGGTCGAAGGCTGGGGCGTCAAGCAGGAGCGGCCGATCGCCTGAGGCCTGCAGGAGCGGCACAAGGCCGCTCCTGCAGTCAGCGCAAGATAGGCTTCACTGTTTACGTCCCGCCATATGTTTCAGATACGCCAGCAACGCATCGAGCTCCTGCTCGTTCAGCACCTGCGTGGAAAACCCCGGCATCCTTGCCTGCGGCCACCGCCGCAGGCTCTGCGGGTCGCGGATGTACTGGCGCAGGAACGCCGGCTGGAAATACTCGGTGGGGTTGTGCGGCAGGTTCAGGTCCGGGCCGAATTGCGCGTCGCCTGCGCCATTGAGGCGGTGGCAGGCCAGGCAGTTCTGCTGGAACAGCGCGAAGCCCTGGCGCACCGGGTCGTGCTCAGGCAACGCGGGGGCGGGCAGCAGGGCAGGGAAGCGCACCTCCACCGCAGCCAGGCGGCGGATCGTGGCGATCTGGAACGGCCATTGTTCGGGGCGGATACCGCTGGCCTGCGGGTTGGTCCAAACCAGGTAGAACGGCCCGGCGCTCGGCTTGCCGGCGGCGAGCGGCGGCCAGCCATGGGCGGGGTCTTCGATGGCCAGCCAGGCCTGGGCCGGGCCGCTTTGCAGCAGCGCAGCAGCCGGCATTTCGGCGGCGAAACCATCCAGGGCCACGGCTTGCAGGTGATCGGCCGCGCTCACCCCTTCGAGCAGCGCCGCAAGGGGCACTGCGCGGTAATGCACTGCGCGTTTGTAGGCCACATCCTGTTCAATGGTGATGTCGCGGGCTTGTGGGTGGTGGAGCAGTTGCTCGCTCTGCCATTGCTGGTGCTTTTCACCCAGCTCCAGGTTCAACTGCGCCGCCGAAAGCAGCGGTGTGAGCAACAGGCAGAGCAGGGCGAGGTACAGGCGCATGGGGGTCTCCAACCATCAAGGTCGGCAGATTACCCGTGCACTGCCCGCAAAGGCCACAGCCACCGTCAGCCAAACAGCCGGGTGAGGTTCGGCAGAATGAGCAGCAGTGTGGTAGCGAACAGAATGAGCCCGGCTTGGCGTACTTTCGATTGTCTGAACATGGCGGACCGCCTTCTTGTTGTTATTCCTGAATAACCCTTGGCTTCCCTGTCACGCGTCGGGTCGATCGCAGTGGCGTGGTAAGACGCCGTCGCTGCTTGCCTCGTGTTTTGTCGATATACAACCAACAGTAGGGCGCGCGTCAGGGATGTTTCAGAACCCTTTGTTCTATTGGGCTTGCCATTGATATCCGAGCGTTTTAAGGCCACTGGCCACCTCGCTGGCACGCTCTGGCTAGACGAGTGCGCGCAGGGGGTTACCGAGGGTTACAGGGCCTACCGTTCGTCCGGACATCCTACTTGCTTGTGCTGATATTTCGCGTCAGTCTTTACAGCAAATCCCACCCACATGTCGTTCAGGACTACCGCTATGTCGTTACGCATCTGCATCCTTGAAACCGATGTCTTGCGACCGGAGCTGCTCACGCAGTACCAGGGCTACGGAAGGATGTTCGAGCAGCTGTTTTCGCGTCAGCCGATTGCTGCCGAGTTTGACGTTTACAACGTCATGAACGGCGACTACCCCCCGGACGGCGTAGCCTTCGATGCTTACCTGGTCACAGGCAGCAAAGCCGACTCGTTCGGCGACGACCCGTGGATCCAGACCCTCAAGGCCTACCTGCTCAAACTGTATGAGCGCGGCGAAAAGCTGCTGGGCGTGTGCTTCGGCCATCAACTGCTGGCCTTGACCCTCGGCGGCAAGGCCGAGCGCGCCGACAAGGGCTGGGGTGTGGGTATTCATCGCTACAGCCTGGCGGCCCATGCCCCGTGGATGGACCCGCAAGTGTCCGAGCTGACCCTGCTGATCAGCCACCAGGACCAGGTCACCCAGCTGCCCAAGGATGCAACGGTGATCGCCTCCAGCGATTTCTGCCCGAACGCCGCCTATCACATTCGCGATCAGGTGCTGTGCTTCCAGGGCCACCCGGAGTTTGTCCACGACTATTCCCGCGCATTGCTCGATGCGCGCCAGGACTACCTGGGTGAAGAGGTCTATCAGAAAGCCGTGGCCAGCCTGGCCACCGAGCACCAGGGTGACCTGGTGGGCGAGTGGATGCTGCGCTTCATCCAGCAGCCGGCCAAGTCCAAGCCTGACGCTGCGTGATCGATCGCGGGGCAAGCCCACTCCCATGGGCGTGGGAGCGGGCTTGCCCCGCGATGCGTTCTACAGCCAGCCCGAACGCTTGAAACTGTAGAACAACCCCGCACACCCCAGCCCGATCACACTGAGCACGGCAAAATAGCCGTAATGCCAGCCCAGCTCCGGCATGTTCTGGAAGTTCATCCCGTAGATCCCGGCAATCGCCGTGGGGAACGCCAGGATTGCCGCCCAGGCCGCGAACTTGCGCTGGGTGATGCTCTGGCGCGATGACTCCAGCAGCATACCGATCTCGATGGTCTGGCTGGCGATGTCGCGGATGCCGGCCAAATCCTCCATCTGCCGCGTGACGTGGATCTGCACGTCGCGAAAGTACGGGCGCATGTTCTTGTCGATGAACGGAAAGTTCAGGCGCTGCAGCTCCTCGCTCACCTCGACCATCGGCGCCACGTAGCGGCGCAGGCGCAGGATGTCGCGGCGCAGGCTGTGCAGGCGCTGGATATCCTCTTCCTTGAGCGAGTTGCTCAGCACGCTCTGTTCCAGCTCTTCGATCTCGCCGTGGATGGCTTCGCTGACGGGCTGGTAGTTCTCGGTGACGAAGTCGAGCAAGGCGTACAGCACGAAATCTTCACCGTGTTCGAGCAGCAGCGGGCGCGCCTCGCAACGCTGGCGCACCAGGGCATAGGATTTCGAATGGCCGTTGCGGCAGGTGATGATGTAGCCGTTGCCGGCAAAGATGTGGGTCTCGATGAACTCCAGCCGACCCTCGTGGCGTACCGGGGAGTAGGTGACGATAAACAGCGCGTCGCCGAAGGTTTCGAGTTTCGGCCGGCTGTGTTTTTCCAGGGCGTCTTCGATCGCCAGCTCATGCAGGCCGAACTGACGCTGCAGGTTGGCCAGCTCCTCGGCATTGGGCTCTTCAAGGCCGATCCAGACGAAATGCCCGGGCTTGCGTGCCCACTCGGCGCCTTCATCGAGGCTGATGTTGGTGACTTTCCTGCCCGCGCTGTACACCGCAGACGCGACGACTCGACCCATGGTTGTCCGCTTATTCGGTTGAACACGACGAACAGCTTGGGCTGTGTGGGCGCTTGGGGCAACCCGTAGACATGAAGATTTGCGCAGGCCTTAACGCCGACAAGCCGCAGCTCCTATATGGTGGCGCACGCGGTCGAGGTGGGAGCCGGCTTGCCGGCGATGGGCCCGAGAGCCAGGCTCAGTTGCCTGGCAGCTCGTTTTCCATATGGTCGATGCAATGCTGCATCTGCGCCTGGCACTGCTTGATCAAGTCGGGCAGGTCCTGCTGGGTCAGGCCTGCGGTGGCGATCGGCGCCAGCGAGCGAATGATCACCGTGCGCCGGCGCCAGCTGTTCAGGCCCATGCGCCGCGTGTAACGGCTGACGCACACCGGCACGATCGGCACGCCGGCTTCGAGGGCCATGTGGAACGCGCCTTTCTTGAACGGCAACAGCTGTTCGCCCGGGTTGCGCGTGCCCTCGGGGAAGACCCAGATCGAGGTGTCGTGGTGCAAGGTGCGGGTAGTCGCCTGCAGGGCCTGGCGTGCCTGAAAGCTGTTTTTACGGTCTATCAGCACGTTGCCGCCCAGCCAGAACAGCTGGCCGAACAGCGGTACCCAGCCCAGGCTTTTCTTGCCGATGGCCACGGTGCGCCGCGGCACCACCTGGCCAATGATGAACAGGTCGTAGTTGGACTGATGGTTGGCAATGATTACGCAGCCCGGGGGCTGGTCCCACAACGGGCCGACCTCGGCCTTGACCTTGATGCCCATGAACCAGGCGGCGGGCACGCTGTAGAGGCGGGCGAACAGGCGGCTGTTGTCGGGGTTGAACGGGCGCAGCAGGCCGATGACCAGGCCAAGCACTCCCACCAGCAGGAAATGCAGCCCCAGCAGGAGCATGCGAAGCAGATAAAGCATGGTACGACTCACACAGAACGATCGCGGCGCAGTGTACGGACGTGCACTGTTGGCGGCAAATGCTGTGGGAGGCTTGATGTCTTGTCTGTAGGAACGGCCCGACAAGGCCGATCCCACAGGCGTTCTGGGCAGCCAATCAGCCCAGGTGGTTCTGGTCCGCCAGGATGGCCTCGTCCAGCAGCTCCAGCAGGCCTTTGCGCACCTTCAGCTTGGTGTTCTTGTGCGCCAGCATGTTCAGCTTCTTCATTTCGCGGGCGACCGCGGTGGCGGTTTCCAGCAGTTGCTCGGCCGGCACCACCTTGTCGAGGAAGCCAGCGTCCACCGCGCCCTGCGGGTCGAACACCTCGGCATTGTTCACCGAACGCTGGAAGGCTGCACGGCTCAGGCGGTCACGGGCCAGTTCGATACCGGCATGGTGCATGGTCATGCCGATCTGCACTTCGTTCAGGCAGATCTTGTAGGGGCCTTCGACACCGATGCGGTAGTCGCCCGACAGCAGCAGGAAGGCGCCCTTGGCCACGGCGTTGCCAGGGCAGGCGACGATCACCGGGAAGGGGTGCGAGAGCAGGCGGCGGGCCAGGGTGGAGCCAGCGGTGACCAGCCCGACGGCTTCTTTAGGGCCGGCGGTCATTACCTTGAGGTCGTAACCGCCGGAGAGAATGCCCGGCTGGCCGGTGATGATCACGATTGCACGTTCCTCGACGGCGCGGTCGAGCGCGGCGTTGAACGCCTTGATGACCTCCGGCGAGATCGCGTTGACCTTGCCGTTGTTCAGGGTCAGGGTGGCGATGCCGTCTTCGGCGTGGTAGGTAATCAGCTCGCTCATGGCAGAGTCCTTAGGGGGGCGTGGCGACGACGTTACCCAGCGTCGCCTGCCAGGTAAAGCACCAAGGCTGACCGGTTGGTCAGCGCCAGGCCGCTACCCCTCGCGCCATCGGGCCGGCGCATCTGCTGCAGGTAAAAGCGCAGGCCACAATGGCAGCTTTGCCTTGATAACCGAGAGAATTCGGCCAATTGGCTTAAGCGCATGAAAATTCTGAAAAAAATGCTTGCCAAAGAAAGACTCTTCTACTAAATTAGCGCGCCTCGACAGGCTAAACAGCTTGAAGAGAAACGGTGAAGTGTCCGAGTGGTCGAAGGAGCACGCCTGGAAAGTGTGTATACGAGAAATCGTATCAAGGGTTCAAATCCCTTCTTCACCGCCACATTCTACGAGAAGCCCCCGAATCGAAAGGTTCGGGGGCTTTTTGTTTTGGCTGATCCGTCAGCCCCATGAAACCCTGTGGGAGCAACTGTCTTATGTTGTCAGTGCTGGTCTCATCGCTGGCAAGCCAGCTCCCACAGGTACGATGCTTGCCCCGAGGTTAGCGCGGTCCATGTGGGAGCGGGTTCACCCGCGAAAACCGGCAGCGCCGGTGCCATGCTTCGCGGGTTGATCGCAGCGGCGAACCGCCGCTTGCACAGGAGGCGCTTCGAGTCAGAAGCTCACCGACGCCGACAGTCGCGCAGTGCGCGGTGCGCCCTGGAACAGGTAGTTGTCCCCCAGGTAGTCGCCCACGTCGCGCCAGTAGCGCTTGTCGAACACGTTGTCCACGGTCAGGCGCAGCACCGTGTCGTAGCCGCCGATGCGGGTGCTGTAACGGCTGCCGAGGTCAAACACGGTGTAGCCGCCGACTTCGACGTTGCCGGCTTGGCTGGCGTATTTGCTGGCGCTGTAGCGCGCGCCGCCGAGCAGCGCCAGGCCCGGCACGGGCAGGGCGTAGTCGGCGTGCAGCGCGGCGCGCAGGCGTGGCACGTTGATCGCCTGGTGGCCTTCGTAGGCGTCGGTGCCGCTGTCCTGCACCCGGGCGCGGATCGCCGCGGCACTGGCCTGAAGCTGCAGTTTCGAGGTCACCCAGCCGCTGGCGCCCAGTTCCAGGCCGGTGTTCTTTTGCTGGCCCTGCTGCACATAGGCGAAGCTGCCGTCGTCCTGCGGCTGCGCGTACTGGTAGGCCTGGCGGATCTGGAACAGCGCGGCACTGAAGCTCATGCCCTGCCAGTCGCGCTTGATACCCACTTCCAGCTGGCGCGACAGGGTGGGGGCGAGGATCTCGGCGGCGTTGCTGGCGAACCAGGGCGCGGTGCCGCCACTGGAAAGGCCTTTGGAGTAGCTGGCGTACAGCGTGGTATCCGCCTGCGGCTTGTAGATCAGCGCGGCATTGGGCAGCAACTGGTACTGCCGGGTATGCCGGCCAGCGATACCGTTTTCATCCCAGGTCTTCTCGTCCAGGCGCACTTCGCGAGCGCCGATGACGGTCTGCCAGTTTTCGTTGAAGGTGATGCGGTCACTGACGAACAGGCCGTACTGGCGGCTGTCCAGGCGGCGTTCGCTGTTGCCGATGGGCTTGTCGGACGGCGCCAGCGCCGGTGCACCGGTGTAGATGTTGCCCGTGCCCAGCCACTCGTTGTAGTACGAGCGCTGGTCGAGGGTGCGACGCTGGGCGCTGGCACCAACCGTCAGTTCGTGGCCTACGCCGAACGCCTCGAAGCGGCCATCGAGCATGGCCTGGGCCTCGTCGGTGCGCCGGGTGTCGTCGGGGCTGCGGAAGTCATAGATGTCGTAGTCGCCGTTGCTGGCAAAGAACGCGCCTTCACTGGAGCCCCAGGCAAACGCGCTGTAGTCATCGATCACCACCTTGCTGCGCGACGCGCTCAAGGTACCGTTCCAGTCATCGTTGAAGCGGTACTTGAAGCGCCCGCCCAGGTTCAGCGAGTCGTTCTGCACCGGCTTGGCCCACTGCTGCCAGGCCAGGTGGTCCTTGGGGTCGATATTGTGTGGCAGTTGGCTGCCGCCCAGCAGTTGGTAGCCCGGCACCGAGTACTGCTCGCGGTGCTGGTATTCAGCGTCCAGTTCCAGCACGGCGTCGGGGTTGATCTGCCAGTCGGCGGCCAGCGAGGCGAAGTCGCGTTTGCCGTCGGCATGGTCGACATAGCTGCGGATGTCCTCATGGGCCAGGTTGACGCGCAGGCCGAACTGGCGCTCGGCGCCGAACCAGCCGCCCAGGTCGGTGGCCAGGTAGCGTTCGCCCTGTTCGTTGCTGGAAACGCTGAGGGTGCGCACGTCTTCGGTGCGCTTGGTCACGTAGTTGACCAGCCCGCCAGGCTCCGATACGCCGCTTTGCAACCCCGACAGCCCCTTGAGCAGCTCGACCTGCTGCTTGTTTTCCAGTGCCACGTTCTGCTCACCGGCGATGGTCTGGCCGTTGATCCGGTAACTGCTGGCGGCATTGAGCTCGAAACCGCGCACGTTGAAGTTCTCGTAGTAACCGACCGGCGCATAGCTTTCACCCACCGAGGCGTCGCTCTGCAGCACTTCGCTCAATTTGCGCACCTGGCGGTCGTCGAGCAGCTGGCGGCTGAACACGCTGACCGCCGCCGGGGTATCGAGCAGTGGCGCATTGTGCAGCCCGCCGACCTGCGCCTCGCGGGCCTGGTAGCCATCACTGCCGTACACCTCGGTGACCTTTACCGGCGCCAGGGTCACGCTGTCTGCTGCCAGGGCATGGGCGCTGTGCAGGGCAAGGCCAAGGCCGAGCAGGCCAAGGGGCAGGCGGGGGCGAAGCGGGGTCATGCGGGGCTCCTTGAAAATACCGACGCCGCCGTTATCGGTCGGCGGCGGTCGGCAGGGCAGGTGTCGGGCAGGGGTAGCCCGCCGGCGTTGCGCCGGTCAGGCGGATGCAAAAGGGCGCCATGTTAACAGGCGCGCACGGGCAAGTGCCTGCAAACGCAGGCACTCAGGGAGAAAACGTATGGGCCCCGGGTGAATTCAGGCGGCGACTGGCCGTTGCTGCCGGCGCCAGTTGTCGTCGATCTTCGACCAGGTCTTGCCATCGGTGATGGCCAGCAGCTTGCGCCCATCCTTGAAGGTGGCGATGAAGGTCACTTCGTCCTCCTTGCCACCCAGCAGCAGGCCGGCGAGCAGGCCGACCGGCCCAGCCACCAGTGCCCCGGCCATGCCCCAACCCAGGGCGCCGCCGAGGCTGCGGGTCGATTCCAGGTTGGCCAGTTTCAGCTCCTGGATGCGTGTGAGAGAAATGCGCTCGCCAGGCGAGGGGCTGCGCGGGGTCTTGAGTGTGAGCGCTCCGTTGCGATACTCGCCTTCACCTTGCAAGAAATCGCCGGATTGCACCGTGAGTCTTGTCATCGTGTCGTCCTGTCGGGAAAGGGCTTTTGACCAACGCCTAATGAGCGCCGTGGGCGCGGGCAAGTCAACGGCCAGGCGACGGAGGGTCGTGCGGCCGGTTGTCGCGCAGTAAAGCGCCTAAACGAAATGATGCTTCGAATGAACATCAAGTGGTCGCATTTTCATAAGTAAACTTCGAGCGGATGAATAAAAACCACTGAGTCATTAATTGGGCTCATGGTTTTATCCAGGTTTGCCGGGGTAATAACAGTTTGCGCAAATAACGACATCGCAGTGCCGGTGTTCACAAACGAAAAAAGTCTGTCAGAAAATGCTGGACAGAAAGTTTCACTTTGTGTCAGTTTTTTTGCGCCTCATAAGGGCGAGTGACAGGATGAACTCGCCAAGTGGGAGATTCCTGTCTGACATCAACTGCTTGTTCGTAAACAAGGAAGTAACCTGCATGTCGAAAGTCCAAGTTAATGCCAGTGTTTCGGCCACTTCTGCGTTACAACCGCACGGGCCGAGTACCTCCGCCGGTTTGATCGACCGTTTCGCCCATCAGTACGATCGCGGCGGCGCCAACATCAACGGCAAAGCGTCCTACACCGTCGACCAGGCGGCCGATTTCATCCTGCGCGATGGCGCGGCCTGGAAAGACCTGAACAAGGACGGCACCATCAGCCTCACCTACACCTTCCTCAACCGCGCACCGTCGGACTTCTACAGCCGTGAACTGGGCAGCTTCAGCCAGTTCAGCAGCCTGCAGAAGGACCAGGCCAAGCTCGCCATGCAGTCCTGGGCGGACGTGGCCAAGGTGACCTTCACCGAGGCGGCGTCGGGCGGCGACGGTCACATGACCTTCGGCAACTACAGCGCCAACGACGGCGGCGCGGCCTTTGCCTACCTGCCGTTCGACGAGCCGGGCTCGCACAAGGGTGAATCCTGGTACCTGATCAACAGCGGCTACCAGGTCAACACCACCCCGGGCACCGGCAACTACGGGCGCCAGACCCTCACCCACGAAATCGGCCACGTGCTCGGGCTGTCCCACCCCGGCGACTACAACGCTGGCAATGGCAACCCGACCTACCGCGACGCCAGCTACGCCCAGGACACCCGCGGCTACAGCGTCATGAGCTACTGGAGCGAGAGCAACACCTCGCAGAACTTCGTCAAGGGCGGCGGGCAGTACTACGCCTCGGCGCCACTGCTGGACGATATCGCGGCGATCCAGAAGCTCTACGGCGCCAACTACGCGACCCGCTCGGGCGACACGGTGTATGGCTTCAACGCCACCGCCGATCGCGACTTCTACTCGGCCACCTCGGCGGCGTCGAAGGTGGTGTTCGCGGTGTGGGACGGCGGCGGCAACGACACCCTGGACTTCTCCGGTTTCACCCAGAACCAGAAGATCAACCTCAACGAGGCGTCGTTCTCCGACGTGGGCGGCATGGTCGGCAACGTGTCCATCGCCAAGGGCGTCACCGTGGAGAATGCCTTCGGCGGTTCGGGCAACGACCTGCTGATCGGCAATGCCGTGGCCAACCTGCTCAAGGGCGGGGCCGGCAACGACATCATCTACGGCGGTGGCGGTGCCGATACCCTGTGGGGCGGCGCCGGCGCGGACACCTTCGTGTTCGGCGCGGTCAGTGATTCGGCCAAGGCGGCACCGGACCGGATCATGGACTTCACCAGCGGCCAGGACAAGATCGACCTGTCGGGCATGGCCGCCTTCGCCGTGGACAAGCTGCCGCTGCAGTTCGTCAACGCCTTCACCGGCCATGCCGGCGAGGCGATCCTCAGCTACGACCAGGCCACCAACCTGGGTAGCCTGACCATCGATTTCATCGGAAACGGCCTCGGCGATTTCCTGGTGACCACCGTTGGCCAGGCCGCTGTCAGCGACATCGTGGTCTGATGCACGAGGGGGCGGCGTGTGTGCGCCGCCCCTTTTGAGCTGAGGTTGACGCATGCCTTTTTGCAAACCAATGATCGCCGTGTGGGCGATCCTCCTGATGGTGATGACCGAGGTCAGTATGGCCAGCAGCCTGTTACTCCCCAACCCCGCGCAACTGGCCGGGCGTTGGCAGCTTTACCCTGAAAGCCAGCAAGCGCAGGCCTGTCAGCTGCGCCTTAAAGCCAGCGAAGGCAAGCTGGAAGGCGACCTGGATTGTGTCGCGCAGCTGATCGGCCTGCGCCCCGGCAGTTGGCTGGTAACCCCGGACACCCTGGCTCTGGTGGGCGGGGACGGCAGCAGCGTGGTGCACTTCAGCCGCGAAGGCGCCCTGCGCTATGCCTGGACTGCTCCAGACGGCACGCCGCTGATACTAGAACGCCAGCACCCATAACCCCCGCCCGGCACTTTGCAGTGCCGGGCCAATAAGGGCGAAACATGAAACAACCGAGCCAAAAGCCCGGGGCACCCTTGTGGGCGGCGCTCGGCAACTACAAGTCGACCTTGATCAGCGTTGGCTGTTTTACCGCACTGATCAATGTATTGATGCTGGTACCTTCCATTTATATGTTGCAAGTGTACGACCGTGTACTGAGTTCGCAGAACACTACAACGTTGTGGATGCTGACCTTGATGGTCGTTGGTTTCTTCGTATATATCGGCGCACTCGAGGCGGTGCGCAGTTTCATTGTTATTCGCGTGGGTAACCAGTTGGAGAAAAGTTTCAACCTGAGTGTGTATCGCGCGGCCTTCGAGCGTAACTTGCGCCAGCGTGACGGCGCTGCCGGGCAAGCGTTGAACGACCTCACCCAACTGCGCCAGTTCGTCACCGGGCCTGCGTTGTTCGCCTTCTTCGATGCCCCCTGGTTCCCCCTCTACCTGGCGGTGATCTTCCTGTTCAATGTGTGGCTCGGGGTGATGGCCACGGTCGGCGCTCTGCTGTTGATCGGCCTGGCCTTGCTCAACGAGCGGCTGACCCATGCCACCCTGGCCGAGGCCAGCAACGTCCAGCAGCAATCGACCATGCTCGCCGCCAGCCAGCTGCAGAGCGCCGAAAGCATCCAGGCCATGGGCATGCTCGGCGCCCTGCGCCAGCGCTGGTTCGCCCTGCACGGGCGCTTCCTCGACCTGCAGAACCGCGCCAGCGACACCTCGGCGGTGATCACCGCCAGCAGCAAAGGCCTGCGCCTGTGCCTGCAATCGCTGGTACTGGGCCTGGGCGCACTGCTGGTGATCGAGGGGCAGATGACCCCCGGCATGATGATCGCCGGCTCCATCCTCATGGGCCGGGTGCTCAGCCCGATAGACCAGCTGATCGCGGTGTGGAAGCAGTGGAGCGGCGCCCAGCTGGCCTACCAGCGCCTGGGCAGCTTGTTGCACGATCACCCCGAGCCGCCTGCGCCCATGCCGTTGCCGGCACCCAGCGGTGCCCTGGCGGTGGAGCAGCTCAGCGCCGGCCCGCCCGGGCGCAACCTGGCCACGCTGGCGCAGGTGAGCTTCAGCCTGGCGCCGGGTGAACTGCTGGGCGTGCTGGGGGCCTCGGGCTCGGGCAAGTCGACCCTGGCCAAGGTGCTGGTCGGCGTGTGGCCGAGCCTGGCCGGGCATGTGCGCCTGGATGGCGCCGAGCTCAAACAATGGGACCGTGAAGCCCTTGGCCCGCACCTCGGCTACCTGCCGCAGAACATCGAGCTGCTGCGCGGCAGCATTGCCGAGAACATCGCCCGCTTCGGCGAGCTGGATGGCCAGAAAGTGGTCGAAGCCGCGCGCCTGGCCGGGGTGCATGAGCTGATCCTGCGCCTGCCCCAGGGCTACGACACCCGCCTGGGCGAGGCGGGCGCCGACCTGTCCGGCGGGCAGAAGCAACGCATTGCCCTGGCCCGCGCGCTGTACGGCAACCCCTGCCTGATCGTGCTCGACGAGCCCAACTCCAACCTCGACAGCCCCGGCGAAGCCGCCCTGGCCAGCGCCCTGATGCAGCTCAAGGCCCAGGGCCGCACCGTGGTGCTGGTGACGCACCGCAGCGCGGCACTGGCCCAGGCCGACAAACTGCTGGTGCTCAACGAAGGGCGCATGCAGGGCTTCGGCCCGGCCCGCGACATTCTCCACGCCCTTGGCCAGGGCTCGGCGCAACGCCCATTGCAGGCCGGAGGTGGCGCATGAGCCGGCATGAGCGCGATGCGCGTTTCCATGTACGTCTGGGGTGGCTGCTGACCCTGGTCGGCTTTGGCGGGTTCATGGCCTGGGCAAGTCTGGCGCCGCTCGATCAGGGCGTGCCGGTGCAAGGCACGGTGGTGGTGTCGGGCAAGCGCAAGGCGGTGCAGTCCATGGCTGCCGGCGTGGTCAGCCGGATCCTGGTCAGCGAGGGCCAGCAGGTGCGCCAGGGCGAGCCGCTGTTTCGCCTCGACCGCACCCAGGTGCAGGCCGATGTCGACGCGCTGCAGGCCCAGTACCGCATGAGCCGCGCCAGCCTGGCGCGCTGGCAGAGCGAGCGCGACAACCTTGGCCAGTTGCAGTTTCCCGCCGAGCTCAGCACCGATGCCGACCCCAGGCTGGGGCTGATCCTCGAAGGCCAGCGCCAGTTGTTCGACAGCCGGCGCCAGGCCCTGGCCCGCGAGCAGGGCGCACTGGCTGCCAGCATCGATGGCTCTCAGGCCCAACTGGCCGGCATGCGCCGCGCCCGCGGCGACCTGCAGGCCCAGGCCGATTCGTTGCGCGAGCAGCTGGACAGCCTGCGCCCGCTGGCCGGCGAGGGTTACATTCCGCGCAACCGGGTGCTGGAGTACCAGCGCCAGCTGTCGCAGGTGCAGCGCGACCTGGCGCAGAACGCTGGCGAAAGCGCACGGCTTGAACAGGTGATCGTCGAGGCGCGGCTCAACCTGCAGCAGCGCCGCGAGGAGTACCAGAAAGAAGTGCGCAGCCAGCTGGCCGAGGCCCAGGTGAAAGCGGCGACGCTCGAACAGCAGCTCAATTCCGCGCGTTTCGACCTGCAGCACAGCGAGATCCTCGCTCCGGCCGACGGCATCGCGGTGAACCTGGGCGTGCACACCGAGGGCGCGGTGGTGCGCGCCGGTGACACCTTGCTGGAAATCGTCCCCCAGGGCACCGCGCTGGAGGTGGAAGGGCGCCTGCCGGTCAACCTGGTGGACAAGGTGGCGCCACAGCTGCCGGTGGACATCCTGTTCACCGCGTTCAACCAGAACCGCACGCCCAGGGTGACCGGCGAAGTGGCGCTGGTGTCGGCCGACCAGCTGATCGACGAACGCACCGGCCAGCCGTATTACGTACTGCGCAGCAGCGTCAGCGATGCGGCGCTGGCACGCCTGCAAGGGCTGTCGATCCGCCCGGGCATGCCCGCCGAACTGTTCGTACGTACCGGCGAACGCTCACTGCTCAACTACCTGTTCAAGCCCCTGCTCGACCGTGCAGGCAGCGCCTTGACCGAACAATAAGGACTGCGTGTGAACAAGCTGCAATTGATCGGGCTGCTGGCGGCCTGCGCCTGGCTGCCGACGGCCGCGCAGGCGGCCATGGGGCCGTTCCAGGTTTACGAGCAGGCGCTGCGCCGCGACCCGACCTACCTGGCCGCCTTCAAGGAACACGAGGCCGGCCAGGCCTACCGTGACATCGGCCGCGCCGGGCTGCTGCCGAGCCTGTCGTACAACTACAACCGCGGGCGCAACGATTCCGAGGTGTCCTACCTGGGGGATTCGCGGCGCCAGACCGAGGACCGCACCTACAACAGCATGGGCTCGAGCTTCACCCTGCAGCAGCCCTTGTTCGATTACCAAGCCTATTCGAGCTACCGCAAGGGCGTGGCCCAGGCGCTGTTCGCCGACGAAAACTTCCGCGATCAGAGCCAGCAACTGCTGGTGCGGGTGATGACCAGCTACACCAAGGCACTGTTCGCCCAGGACCAGATCGCCATCAGCGTGGCCAGCAAACAGGCCTACCGCCAGCAGTTCCAGCAGAACCAACGGCTGTTCGATGCCGGCGAAGGCACCCGCACCGACATCCTCGAAGCCCAGGCCCGGTTCGAGTTGGCCGATGCCGAGGAGATCCAGGCGCGCAACGAGCAGGATGCCGCGCTGCGCGAGCTGGGCGCGTTGATCGGCGAGCCTGCGGTGCGGGTCGAGGACTTGGCGCCGCTTTCCGCCGGCTTCGTCCTGCCGCCGGTCGAGCCCAGCGGCTATGACGCCTGGCAGGAACGGGCCGTGGCCAACAATCCACAGCTGGCATCGTCGCGTCAGGCGGTGGAAGTGGCGCGTCAGGAAGTGGAACGCAACCGCGCCGGGCACCTGCCCAGGGTCACTGCGTACGCCACCTCGCGGCGCCAGGAGTCGGACAGCGGTAACACCTACAACCAGCGCTACGACACCAACACCGTCGGCATCGAGGTCAGCGTGCCGATCTTCGCCGGTGGCGCTGTCACGGCCTCGACCCGCCAGGCCAGCCGGCAGCTGGAGCAGGCCGAGTACGCCATGGACGGCACTACCCGCAGCGCCTTGATCGAGCTGCGCAGGCAGTACAACGCCTGCCAGTCCGGGGCCAGCCGCCTGCGTGCCTACGAGCGTGCCCAGGTGGCGGCCGAGGCGTTGGTGGTGTCGACGCGCAAGAGCGTGCAGGGCGGTGAGCGGGTCAACCTGGATGTGCTCAATGCCGAGCAGCAGCTGGCCACCACCCGCCGCGACCTGGCCCAGGCGCGGTATGACTACCTGCTGGCCTGGATCAAGCTGCACTACCAGGCGGGGGTGTTGAGCGAGACGCAGCTGGCGCGGGTGGATGAGGCGTTCATCGTCAGCAAGCTGTGACCCCTGTGGGAGCTGGGGTTCGCCGCTGCGATTTACCCGCGAAAGACACACTGCGGTGCCCGTGTCAGTCGGCGATGAAAGCCATTGCCGGTCCTGGAAGTCAGGCCACCTCAGGCTGCAACTTCACCCGTTTGCGCTCCGCCAACCCCCACACCGCCAGCGCCACGGCGCCGATCACCACCCCGGCGACGACAATCCCGTTCCAGCCATGCAGCTGGAACAACTGCGTCCCCAGCAGCGAGCCCAGCGCGCCACCGATGAAATAGCAGGTGATGTAGCCGGCATTGAGCCGTGTACGCGCTTCAGGGCGCAGCACGATCACCGCATTCTGGTTGCTCACGTGCACCAGCTGCACCGCCAGGTCCAGCAGCAGCACGCCCAGCAGCAGCGCCGCCAGCGAGCTTTGCGCAAAGGCCAGCGGCAGCCACGACAGCAGCAGCGCCACCAGGCCTACCGTGGTGCCCAGCGAGCCCTTGCCGCGGTCGGCCAGGCGCCCGGCCCAGTTGGCTGCCAGCGCCCCGGCCGCACCGGCCAGGCCGAACAGGCCGATCACTGCGTCGGAATAGTGGTACGGCGGGCTGCTCAGCAGGAACGCCAGCGGCGTCCAGAACAGCGCGAACAGGCTGAACGCCAGCAGCCCCAGCAGCGAACGCAGGCGCAGTACCGGCTCTTCGATGAACAGGCGGAACACCGAGCCGATCAGCGCCGGGTACTTCAGCCCGGCATGGCTGTGGTGTTGCGGCAGGCTGCGGTAGAGGGCGAGGGCGGTGAGCGCCATCAGCACTGCGGCCAGTACGTAGATGCTGCGCCAGCCGCCCAGTTCGGCCATGAAGCCGGCGGCGGTGCGCGCCAGCAGAATGCCCAGCAGCAGGCCGCTCATCAGCGTGCCCACGGCGCGGCCGCGCTGGTCCGGGGCGCTGAGGGCGGCGGCCATCGGCACGAGGATCTGCGCCACCACCGAGAACAGCCCGGTCAGCGCGGTGCCGAGGATCAGCCAGGGCAGGCTGGGGGCGCAGGCGCTGATGACCAGGCCGGCGGTGGCGATCAGCACCATGGTCACGATCAACCGGCGCTGTTCGAACAGGTCACCCAGCGGTGCCAGCAACAACAGGCCGGCGCCATAGCTGAGCTGGGCGGCGATGACGATGGTGCCGGCACCGGCGGTGCTCAGGCCGAACTGCTCGGCGATGCTATGCAACAGCGGTTGGGCGTAGTAGTTGCTGGCCACGGCCAGCCCGGTGGCGGTGGCCATCAGCAGGATCAGGGCGCGGCTGAGAGTGGGGGCGTTCATGGTTGTCTCGTGGCAGGCAAGGTGGAATGGCGACAAGTATCAGGAAGTGTCTGGCATGACGCCAATGTATAGTTTTCAGCGTGTCCATCTAAAAAGCAGATAGATCGATGAATCTCAAGCAGCTCGAATACGCCCTGGCGGTGGCCGACACCGGCAGTTTCACCCGTGCTGCCGAGCGCTGCCATGTGGTGCAGTCGGCGCTCAGCCACCAGGTGGCGCGGCTGGAGGCGCAGCTGGGGGTCAGCCTGTTCGAGCGCAGCTCGCGGCGGGTACGCCTGACCCATGCCGGCGAAGCTTTCGTGCTCAGTGCGCGGCCGGCGCTGGAGGCCGCCAGGCGCATTGCCGATGACGTGGCCGCCGCCTGTGGCCAGGTGCGCGGGCGCCTGTCGATCGGCGAAATCAGTTCGCTCACCGCGCTCGACCTGGTCGACCTGCTGGCGGTGTTCCATCGCCGCCACCCGGACGTGGACGTGCGCTGGCTGACCGCCAAGAGCGAGCTGCTGATGGCCGACGTGTGCGAGCGGCGCCTGGATGTGGGGTTTGTTGGTTTGTGGCAGGGCGAAGTGTTGCAGGGCGTGCAGCATCGCCTGCTGGCGCGTGAGGAACTGGTGGCGGTGCTGCCGCCCACCCATGCCCTGGCGGGCAGGGCGCAGCTGGCCCTGGCGGACCTGGCCGCCGAGGTGCTGGTGGACTTCCCCGAAGGCACTGGCGCGCGCCGGCAGACCGACGAAGCATTCCAGGCCGCGGGGTTGGTGCATCGGGTGCAGTTCGAGATCGGCCATATTCGCCTGGTGGAAAAGTTCGTCCAGCGCGGCATGGCCGTGGGGCTGGTGCCGGAGCGGATCGCCCGGGGTTTTGCCGGGGTGGCGGTGGTGCCGTTGCTGGATGCGCCGGTACGGCATTTGTATGCAGTGTGGTCGCCCAGCCCGACGCCGGCGGCGCGGGCGTTTCTTGAGGTGATGGAGCAGAGTCTGGGGTCAGACTAAACGGGCTTGCACGTCCACTGTAGGAGCAACTGTCTTGTACTGCCTGCGTTTAACTCATCGCAGAATGCGCTCTCACAGTTACAACGCTGGGCGTCAACGCGGCGCGTATCCTGTGGGAGCGGGTTTACCCGCGAACACCGGCAGAGCCGGTGCCATCCACCGCGCCGCCTGCTTCGCGGGTAAACCCGCTCCCACACAAATTACGCTGCCCCTTCAGCCTGCTTTGTATCCTCAGGCCGAGAACCCACCATCGGCGGTCAAGCTGGCGCCGGTGATATAGCCCGCCTCCGGCCCGGCCAGATAGGCCACGAAGCTGGCGATCTCCTCCACATGCCCATACCGCCCGATGGCCATCAGCGGGATCAGGCTGTCGGCGAACTCGCCGCTGGCCGGGTTCATGTCGGTGTCCACCGGCCCTGGCTGCACGTTGTTCACGGTGATGCCCTGGGGCCCCAGGTCACGGGCCAGGCCTTTGGTCAGGCCGACCAGCGCCGACTTGCTCATGGCATACGGCGCGCCGCCGGCAAACGGCATGCGCTCGGCATTGGTGCTGCCGATGTTGATGACCCGCCCACCCTGGCCCATGTGTTTCGCGGCGGCCTGGGTGGCGACGAACACGCTGCGCACGTTTACCGCCAGGATGCGGTCGAAATCGGCCAGGTCGAACTCGGCCACCGGCGCCACCGCCAGCACGCCGGCATTGTTGACCAGGATATCGAGCCCACCGAAGGCCTTGACCGTGTCGGCCACGGCCTGCTGCACGGCGGCTGCCTCGGCGCTGTCGGCGCGCAGGGCCAGGGCCTGGCCGCCGGCGTTAGTGATCTCGCCGGCCAGGGCTTCGGCGGTGGCGGCGGAGCTGACATAGGTGAAGGCTACCTTGGCGCCGTCGCGGGCCAGGCGGCGGACGATGGCCGCGCCGATACCACGGGAACCGCCCTGGACCAGGGCCACTTTGCCGCTCAGGGGAAGTGCTTGGGACATGCTGATCTCCAGTATTCAAGCAAGGCAGGTTGCCTTGGATGGGCGCAGTATCGACCGATGATTACCCACTGATAAGATGGTAATCACGATCATCTGAGTAAACCGTTGGTTTAGAATCCGAGCCATGGAATCGTTCAGTCACCTTGAATGCTTTGTTCGCAGCGCTGAAGTGGGCAGCTTTGCCGAAGCCGCCCGGCGCCTGTCGCTGACCCCGGCGGCGGTCGGCAAGAACGTCGCCCAGCTGGAAGCGCGCCTGGGCGTGCGGTTGTTCCAGCGTAGTACCCGCAAGCTGACCCTGACCGAGGCGGGGCAACGCTTTCTGGGGGAAGTCAGCGACAGCTTGCGCACCATCCAGTACGCCATGGCCAACCTGGCCAGTGCCGAGGGCCAGCCGGCGGGTGTGCTGCGGGTGAGCATGGGCACGGTGTTCGGGCGGCTGTATGTGCTGCCGTTGCTGGGGGCGTTCTTGCGGCGTTACCCGGCGATCACCCCGGACTGGCATTTCGACAACCGCCAGGTCGACCTGATCGGGCAGGGCTTCGATGCCGCCATCGGTGGTGGTTTCGAGTTGCCGCTGGGAGTGGTGGCGCGCAAGCTGACCCCGGCGCACCGGGTGCTGGTGGCGGCGCCGGCGTACCTGCAGCGGCGCCCGCCGATCGAGCATCCCAGTGCGTTGGCGCAGCATGAAGGCATCCTGATCCGTTCGCCGCAGACCGGCCGCGTGCGTGCCTGGCCGCTGACCAGCCGTTGGCAGGAGCAATGCCCGCTGCAATTGCCGCAGAGCATGACCATGAGCGACTCCGATGCCGCCTGCGCCGTGGCCGGGCAGGGGCTGGGGATTGCCCTGGTGAGTTTGCCGTTTGCCTTGCCGTACCTGACCGAGGGCAAGCTGCAGCGCGTGCTGCCGGACTGGTACGTGGACGATGGCAACATCAGCCTGTATTACGCCGAACACAAGCTGTTGCCGGGCAAGACCCGGGCGTTCATCGATTTTGTGGTGGAGCAGTTTGCCGAACAGGGCTTGCCCCGCGATGGCGATGGATCAGGCAACGGCGATAATGAATTGCACCTGCACGACGCCATTCACCACCAGGCTCACCTCGTCATCCAGCCTCTTGCCCAGCAGTTGCTGCCCCAGCGGCGCACGCGGGGTGATCACCGTCACCAGGCCATCACCTTCGCCAATCTTCAGCCCGGCCCCTTCCGGCCCGAGGAACAGCAGGCGCTGGCGGCCGTCTTCGTCCTCCAGCGTTACCAGGCAGCCGATCTGGATGCCCCGCGCCGGGTCATAGTCGCGCAGCACCAGTTGTTGGTAGGTCAGCAGCGCCTGGCGGATCTCGGCGGTGCGCCGGGCCTGGCCAGTGGCCAGATAGGACGCCTCCAGCCCCAGGGTGTCGTACTTGTTCTCGGCGATGTTCTCTTCGGCGGTGGCCGTTTCGTAGGCAGTCTGGGCCGCCTGGCGCAGCACTTCCATGTCGTGCTCGAGGGTGGCGATGATGCGCGGCAGCAGGCTGGTCTTGTTCATCTCAGTAGCAGAACTCCAGCACGTTGGCCTGGCTCTTGTCGGTCGGCGCGGTGCGGTTCTGTTGCAGCCAGAACTGGCACTTGGGGTTGTTCAGGTTGCGCGGGCTGCCCTGGGCGGTTTCGGCCGCCTGTTGCAATTGCTGCTGGTGCAGGATGTCCTTGTAGCGTTCGAACATCTGCGCCTGGGCATCTTCCGGTTGCGCGGGCGCGCTGGCGGGCGCCGGCTGGACGATGGCCGGGGCGACCGCCTGGGCCACCGGCTGCACCTGTTCCGGCCACAGGCGCAGCGCCAGCCACAGGCTCAGGGCGATGGCGACGGCCCCCAGCCACAGGCCGAAGGCGACGCACAGGATCAGTTGCACGGGTTTGAGGGTGATCTTCAGTTCGCGGGAGCGGGGCATGGCGGCCTCCTGGCAGGGCGGATCGATGGCGGCATTGTCGCATGGCGTGGCAGGTTTTTTTAGCGCGGCGCTTTTGTCTGCGAGCATTTGTGCGCAGAATCCGCGGTCTTTTTTGCAGGTAACGGGACGTGGCGATGAAAACCACCTGGGACATCTTCTGCACGGTCGTCGACAACTATGGCGACATCGGCGTGACCTGGCGCCTGGCCCGCCAACTGGTGGCCGAGCATGGGCTGGACGTGCGCCTGTGGGTGGATGACCTGCAGTCCTTCGCCCGCCTGTGCCCGGCGCTGGACTGCAATGCCGACCAGCAATGGCAGGAGGGCGTCGAGGTGCGCCGCTGGGCCGCCGAATGGCAGGGCGCAGCGCCTGCACAGGTGGTGATCGGGGCCTTTGCCTGCCAATTGCCGCCGGCGTTCGTCGAGGCCATGGCCCGGCAGCCCAAGCCGCCCTTGTGGCTGAACCTGGACTACCTCAGTGCCGAGGACTGGGTCGAGGGTTGCCATGGGCTGCCCTCGCCGCAGGCCAACGGGCTGCGCAAGATCTTCTTCTTCCCGGGCTTCACTGAAAAAACCGGTGGCCTGCTGCGCGAACGCACATTGTTGCCGCGCCGCGAGGCGTTCGAGCGCGCAAGCTTCCTCGCCGAGTTAGGCGTTGTGCCCGCAGACGGCGCGCGGCTGATTTCGCTGTTCGCCTACGAGAACCCGCAGTTGTGCAACTGGCTCGATGCGCTGGCGGCCGATGCGCAGCCGGTTCACCTGCTGGTGCCGCAAGGGCGCATCCTGGGTGACCTGGGCCGCTGGCTGGGCGAGCCCGAGCTGCCCGTGGGGGCCTTGCATCGGCGCGGCGCCTTGACCGTGCAGGTGCTGCCGTTCGTCAGCCAGGACGATTACGACAGGCTGCTGTGGAGCTGCGACTTCAACGCCGTGCGCGGCGAGGATTCGTTCGTGCGCGCGCAATGGGCCGGCGCGCCGATGCTGTGGCACATCTATATCCAGGAAGAGAACGCCCACTGGGAAAAACTCGAAGCCTTCCTGGCCATCTACCGTCGCGGGCTGTCGGATGCCGCTGGCCTGGCGCTGACCGCGATGTGGCGTGCCTGGAACATGGATCAGCCGATGGGGCAGGCCTGGCAAAGGCTGCAGCCGCACTGGGCTGAAGTGTGCAGCCATGCCCGCCAGTGGCGCGCCGAGCAGGCCGCTCAGCCGGACCTCGCCACGAGACTGGTACAGTTTTACCGAAATTCGCTATGATACGCGGCCTCGATTTTTATAAATCCATCCAGATTCGGATACTTCGTAATGAAAACTGGTAAAGAGCTGAAACCCGGTACCGTACTGCGGATCGATAACGACCCGTGGCTGGTTCAGAAAGCTGAGTTCACCAAGTCGGGCCGTAACAGCGCGATCATGAAGACCAAGCTGAAGAACCTGCTGACCGGCTACAAGACCGAAACCGTATACGGTGCGGACGACAAGCTGGACGACGTGATCCTGGATCGCAAAGAAGCGACCCTGTCGTTCATCAGCGGTGACTCGTACACCTTCATGGACACTTCCGACTACACCATGTACGAACTGAACGCCGAAGACATCGACGCCGTTCTGCCGTACATCGAAGAAGGCATGGAAGACATCTGCGAAGCCGTGTTCTTCGAAGGCCGCCTGGTATCGGTAGAACTGCCGACCACCATCAGCCGTCAGGTTGTCTACACCGAGAACGCCGCACGTGGCGACACCTCGGGCAAGGTCATGAAGCCTGCCAAGCTGAAGAACGGTACCGAGATCTCGGTTGCCGACTTCATCCAGATCGACGAGTGGATCGACATCGACACTCGCGACAACAGCTTCAAGGGCCGTTCCAAGAAGTAATCCTTCTTGCGATGAGCACGAAAAACCCGGCCTCGGCCGGGTTTTTTTGTGCCTGAAAAACATCGCGGGGCAAGCCCGCTCCCACGCCAGGATGC
>NZ_JBMOWQ010000196.1:0-7012 GCF_049310485.1 Pseudomonas sp. GZD-209 | reverse complement strand
CTTGCCCCGCGATAGGGCCTCAAGCCCTGTTCAGATACATCCGCGTGGCCAGCAGAAACACCGGCCCCGTGGGAGCGGGCTTGCCCCGCGATAGGGCCTCAAGCCCTGTTCAGATACATCCGCGTGGCCAGCAGAAACACCGGCCCCGTGGGAGCGGGCTTGCCCCGCGATAGGGCCTCAAGCCCTGTTCAGATACATCCGCGTGGTCAGCAGAAACACCGGCCCCGTGGGAGCGGGCTTGCCCCGCGATAGGGCCTTACGCCTTGTTCAGATACATCCGCGTAGTCAGCAGATACACCGGCAACCCCGATACCACGATCAACAGCGCCGCATAAGGCGCCGCCGCCGCAAACTCGACGTTGGCGGTATGCGCCCACACCTCGGTTGCCAGCGTGGTCATCCCGGTCGGGCTGAGCAGCAAGGTGGCGGTCAGCTCCTTCATGGCATCCAGGAACACCAGCGCAAACGCCGCCGCCATGGCCGGGAAGATGATCGGCAGGGTCACCCGGCAGAACGCCGCGAAGCTGCTCGCACCCAGCGTGCGCGCGGCCTCTTCCAGCGTCGGCGAAGCCTTGTTCAGTGCCGTGCGCACCGGCGACTGGGCCAGTGGCAGGAACAGCAGGGCATAGGCCAGGATCAGCAGGGCAGTGGTCTGGTACAGCGCCGGCACGTAGTGCAGGGCGAAGAACACCAGGGTCAGTGCGATCACCAGGCCCGGCAGGGCGTGCAGCAGGTACGGCAGGCGTTCGGCCCAGATCGCCAGGCGACCCTTGTAGCGCACCACCAGGAAGCTGATCGGCAATGCCAGCAGCACGCAGAAACCTGCGCCGCCCAGTGACACCGATAGCGAAGTGGCCAGTGCCTTGCCGATGGCCGCCACCGGGAAGGCCGCCGACGAGCCGACACTCAGCCAGTAGCCGAGCATGGCCAGTGGAATACCGCTGCCCAGCACCGCAAGCGCCAGGCACAGCAGTTGCCCCAGTGGCATCCAGCCGCGCAGGTTGACCGGCTGGGCACGACGCGCCACGCCCTGGCCGATCCGCACATGGCGGGCCTTGCCGCGTACCCGCAGCTCCAGCCAGAGCATCACCAGGCACAGCGCCAGCAGCACTGCCGAAAGCATGGCGGCGTTGGCGTTGCTGAATTCCAGCTCGAACTGCTGGTAGATCGCCGTGGTGAAGGTCTGCAGGCCAAGAATCGACAGGGCGCCGAACTCCACCAGCATGTGCAGGGCGATCAGCAAGGCGCCGCCCAGCATCGACGGCCAGAGCAGTGGCAGGGTGATCTTGCGGAACACCCCCCAGCGGCTGCAACCCAGGGTGCGCGCCGATTCTTCCAGCGCGGTGTCGAGGTTGCGCAGGGTGGCGGCCACCGGCAGGAACACCAGCGGGTATTTGGACAGCGCCATTACCAGGATCGCCCCGCCCAGCCCTTCGAAGTCCGAACTCAGCGACACCCAGGTAAAGCTGCTGACGAACGACGGCACGGCGAACGGCAGGCACAGCACCACGCCCCACAGGCGCCGGCCCGGCAGGTCGCTGCGCTCCAGCAGCCAGGCCAGGGCCACGCCCACCACCAGGCACAGCGCGGTGACGCCGGCCATCAGCAGCAGGGTGTTGCGCAGCAGGCCCCAGACGAACGGGCGCCAGAGCAGGCGCAAGGCCTCGTGAGCGCCGGCTTCCCAGGCCTTGAGCCCGACATACAGCAGTGGCAGCAGGCTCATCGCCACCAGGAACAGCACCGGCAGCAGCACCCAGACAGACGGGCGCTTGCGCTTGGGGACGAAGCGGGAGACGGCGGGCGAGGGCAGGGCGGCGGTCATCAGAGCAGGCCAACCTCACGTTCGAGCTCGATGGCTTCCTCGGCATTGCCCAGGTCGGCCGGCGAGATCTTCGGCGGGCGCAGTTCCTCGAACGGCTTCAGGCCACGGTCCGAGACCATGCCCTTGTGCAGCGGGTATTCGGCGGTGGTCTGGGTGATCACGCGCTGGCCTTCTTCGCTGGCCATCCAGTTGAGCAGGGCCTGGGCTTCTTTCGGGTGCTTGCTGGCTTTCACCGCAGCAGCGCCGGAGATGGTCACCAGGTTGCCGGCATCGCCATCGGCCAGGTAGTACAGCTTGGAGTCGAGCTTGCCGCGCTCGCGCTCCAGGGCGTACCAGTAGTAGTTGTTCACCAGCACGGCGGCGACTTCGCCTTTTTCCACGGCCTTCAGGGCCACCATGTTGTTGGTGTAGGTTTTGCCGAACGCTTTCAAGCCGGTCAGCCATTCCTCGGTGGCTTCGCGCCCGTGCATCTTGAGGATGGCCACGGCCTGTTCCTGGAATGCGCCGCTGGTGGGCACGTAACCGACCCGGCCTTCCCACTCGGGGTCGGCGAAGTCCATCACTGTGGTAGGCAGGTCTTTCTCGTCGACCTTCTTCGGGTTGTAGACCACCACGCGGGTGCGGGCAGTGACCCCCATCCAGGTGCCATTGGCGCCTACGTATTCCTTGGGCAGCATGTTCAGGGTGGCGTCGTCGATCTTCGCCAGCAGGCCCAGTTCGCCCAGGTTGTTCAGCGGTGGCGACTCTTCGGTGTAGATGATGTCGGCGGGCGAGCGGTCGCCCTCCTCGATGATCTGGCTGGCCAGCTGGTTGCTGCTGCCTTTGCGGATATTGATGTGGATGCCGGTCTTGGCCTCGTAGGCCTTGGCAATGGCTTCGCCGATTTCCTTGTGCTGACCGTTGTACATGGTCAGGCTGGCCGGGGCGTCTGCCAGGGCGGCCGGAGCGCCGATCACCAGGCTCAGCACTGCAGCGGCCAGGCTGCGCATCAGCGGTTGCGGGCGGATCGTCATGCGGGTACTTCCTCGCTTACGGCTACATATTTGGAAACAATGGTAAACGAAATCGTTTCTCAAATGGGCGTATGACGGGAAATTCATGGGGGTTCGCCGTGATCCCTGCTGTGTCTGTTAGATCGAGCGCCGCGCGGGCGGCGCTCGATCTCGAGAGCGCTAGAGAGCTTTCGGCGGGAGAGGGGGGCAAGCAAAAATTGCAGGCAAGAAAAAACCCACTAGCAAGCTAGTGGGTTTTTATATGGTGCCCAGGAGAAGACTCGAACTTCCACGACCGTTAAGTCACTGATACCTGAAACCAGCGCGTCTACCAATTCCGCCACCTGGGCAAAGCTTTGAATCATCTGGTGAGGCGACTATCGATCGCTTTCACACAGTAGTAATAGATCCTTGGTCATCTATTACTTGAAAATCTTGGTGCCCAGGAGAAGACTCGAACTTCCACGACCGTTAAGTCACTGATACCTGAAACCAGCGCGTCTACCAATTCCGCCACCTGGGCACACATTCGAGATTACAAGATGCTTTACAGCGCCGTTCATCTCTACTACAGCTTCGGGGTTGTCCGTCGTTGTGGTGCGCACTATACGGGCGGTCCTGGAGGCTGTAAAGCCCCCGAGCGAAAAAAATTTCAAAAAATTCAACTTGTTGATTCCGCAGGTCTATTACTGCCTGGCGGACGCTGTGCTGGGGCTGTCCAAGGCTGACATTTCCGGTTTCAATAGGCCTATGCCAGAATTCATATCTATATACCCCAAGGTGAACCCCTTCTGATGGCCGATTGGCAATCCCTCGATCCCGAGGCCGCTCGCGAAGCGGAAAAATACGACAATCCTATTCCCAGCCGTGAGCTGATCCTGCAGCGCCTCGCCGACCGTGGCGAACCGGCTGCCCGCGAAGAACTGGCGGCAGAGTTCGGTCTGTATGAAGAAGACCAGATCGAAGCCCTGCGTCGCCGCCTGCGCGCCATGGAGCGTGATGGCCAGCTTATCTATACCCGGCGCGGCACCTATGCCCCGGTAGACAAGCTCGACCTGATCTGCGGCCGTGTCTCCGGCCACCGCGACGGCTTCGGCTTCCTGATCCCTGACGACGGCAGCGAGGACCTGTTCCTCAGCCCCTCGCAGATGCGCCTGGTATTCGACGGTGACCGTGGCCTTGCCCGGGTCTCCGGTGTCGACCGCCGTGGCCGCCGCGAGGGCGTGCTGGTTGAAGTCATCTCCCGTGCCCACGAGAGCGTGGTCGGCCGCTACTTCGAAGAAGGTGGCATCGGCTATGTGACCCCGGACAACCCGAAGATCCAGCAGGAAGTGCTGGTCACCGCCGGGCGCAACGGCGGTGCGAAGATCGGCCAGTTCGTTTCGATCAAGATCACCCACTGGCCCACCCCGCGCTTCCAGCCGCAAGGTGACGTTGTCGAAGTGATCGGCAACTACATGGCCCCGGGCATGGAGATCGATATCGCCCTGCGCAGCTACGACATTCCTCATGTCTGGCCGCAGGACGTGATCAAGGAAGCGCGCAAGTTCCGCTCCGAAGTCGAAGAAAAAGACAAAGAGAAGCGCATCGACCTGCGTCACCTGCCGTTCGTCACCATCGACGGTGAAGACGCCCGTGACTTCGACGATGCCGTCTACTGCGAGCCGCTGGGCAAGCTGCGCCTGTTCTCTGGCGGCTGGCGCCTGTACGTGGCGATCGCCGACGTTTCCAGCTACGTGCGCCTGGGTTCTGCTCTGGACGTCGAAGCACAGCAGCGCGGCAACTCGGTTTACTTCCCGGAGCGCGTCATTCCGATGCTGCCCGAGGAGCTGTCCAACGGCCTGTGCTCGTTGAACCCGCACGTCGATCGCCTGGCCATGGTCTGTGAAATGACCATCAACAAGGCCGGCCAGATGGTCGACTACCAGTTCTACGAGGGGGTCATCCACTCCCATGCGCGCCTGACCTACAACAAGGTCAGCAGCATGCTCGAGCATTCCCGCACCCGCGAAGGCAAGGCCCTGCGCGAGGAGTACAGTGCGGTTCTGCCAGACCTCAAGAGCCTGTACGCGCTGTACAAGGTACTGCTGGCGGCCCGTCACACCCGTGGCGCGATCGATTTCGAGACCCAGGAAACCCGGATCATCTTCGGCGAAGACCGCAAGATCGACGAAATTCGTCCGACCGTGCGCAACGACGCCCACAAGTTGATCGAGGAATGCATGCTGGCGGCCAACGTCGCCACCGCCGCGTTCCTGCAGAAGCACAACGTGCCGTCGCTGTACCGCGTGCACGATGGCCCGCCGCCGGAGCGTCTGGAAAAACTGCGCGCCTTCCTCGGCGAGCTGGGCCTGAGCCTGCACAAGGGCAAGGATCCGTCGCCGAAGGACTACCAGGCCCTGCTGGCGAGCATCGCCGGGCGCCCGGACTTCCACCTGATCCAGACCGTCATGCTGCGCTCCCTGAGCCAGGCGGTGTACAGCGTCGAGAACAATGGCCACTTCGGCCTGAACTACGAAGCCTACACCCACTTCACCTCGCCGATCCGTCGTTACCCGGACCTGTTGGTGCACCGGGCGATCCGCAGCGTGATCCGCTCCAAGGTCGATACCCCGCACGTCAAGCGTGCCGGTGCCATGAGCATCCCCAAGGCGCGTATCTACCCGTACGACGAGAACGCCCTCGAGCAGATGGGCGAGCAGTGCTCGATGACCGAGCGCCGCGCCGACGAGGCCACTCGCGACGTGGTCAACTGGCTCAAGTGCGAGTACATGCGTGACCGTGTCGGGGAAATTTTCCCGGGCGTGATCACGGCTGTGACCGGCTTTGGCCTGTTCATCGAGCTGACCGACATCTATGTCGAAGGCCTGGTGCATGTCAGTGCCTTGCCGGGTGACTACTACCACTTCGATCCGGTTCATCATCGCCTGTCGGGCGAGCGTACCGGGCGCAGCTTCCGCCTTGGCGACACGGTCGAGGTCAAGGTCATGCGCGTCGACCTCGAGCAGCGTAAGATCGACTTCGAGATGTCCGAGCAGACCGTCACCGCGCCGGTTGGCCGCAAACCGCGTGCCGGTGCCGCCGAGCCGGCCGCCCAGCCGGCGCCTGCCAGCGAGGCGAAAATCTCGCCCAAGCCGCGCAGCCGCAAGGGCGAAACCGCCGATGCCTACTTCCCGAAAGACGCCGTCCAGCGTAACGCCGAAGTGCGCAAGAGCCGCGAGATGAAGAAAGCGCTGATGAGCGATGCGCGCACCGGGCATACCGCCAGTAAGTCGGAAAAAGGCAGCAAGTCGGCTACCGGTAAACCGACCAAGCATCGCAAGGGCCCGTCGAAGTCCGGCGCGCCACGTAAAGGCAAGAACAAGTCATGAGTCAGCTGGAAAAGATCTACGGCGTGCATGCCGTCCAGGCACTGCTGCAGCACCATCCCAAGCGGGTCAAGCAGATCTGGCTGTCGGAAGGCCGTAGCGAACCACGTCTGCAGACCTTGCTGGCCCTGGCCGCGGAAAACCGCGTCCAGGTCGGCCAGGCCGAGCGTCGCGAGCTCGATGCCTGGGTCGAGGGCGTGCACCAGGGCGTAGTGGCTGAGGTGAGCCCGAGCCAGGTGTGGGGTGAATTGATGCTCGAGGAATTGCTCGAGCGCACTGAAACCCCGCCGCTGATCCTGGTGCTCGACGGCGTCACCGACCCGCATAACCTCGGTGCCTGCCTGCGCACCGCCGATGCCGCGGGCGCTACTGCGGTGGTGATCCCCAAGGACAAGTCGGCCAGCCTGACTGCCGTGGTGCGCAAGGTGGCCTGTGGTGCCGCCGAAGTGATCCCGTTGGTGGCCGTGACCAACCTTGCCCGCACCCTGGAAAAGCTCCAGCAGCGCGGGTTGTGGGTGGTCGGTACCGCCGGCGAGGCCGAACAGGAGATCTACCAGCAGGACCTGACCGGCCCGTTGGTGATGATCATGGGTGCCGAAGGCAAGGGCATGCGTCGCCTGACCCGCGAGCACTGCGATTTCCTGGTCAAGCTGCCGATGGCCGGCAGCGTCAGCAGCCTGAACGTCTCGGTCGCGACCGGGGTGTGCCTGTTCGAGGCCGTACGTCAGCGCCAGGCCAAGCGTTAGCAGATAAAGCGTGGGAGCGGACTTGCCCCGCGATGGCGATGGAAGGGTTCACCCCCACCCTCGGGGGAAACCCGATCCCACATT
>NZ_JBMOWQ010000195.1:0-3943 GCF_049310485.1 Pseudomonas sp. GZD-209 | reverse complement strand
CCCCAGCGCTCTCCTCGCGCAGGCGCTCCAGCACCCGCTGGGTGTTGTCGTCGCAGGGCAAGCCCGCTCCCACGTTGTGCTTCACATGGCTGAATATGTTTCCGGCTGTTCAAATATTCGCCAATTACCTTGCTTGTCCCCCCGGCCTTCTCTACAATTGCGCCCCTTGCCAGCTGGCCGGTGCGCATGCGCCTACACGCCGGGGCAAGACTTACAGTGTCATTCACTCCTTGTCTGACCAGATACGCTGGCAGACTACTAACCCGTAAGGAGCATTCATGCGTCATTACGAAATCATCTTCCTGGTCCACCCGGATCAGAGCGAGCAAGTCGGCGGCATGGTTGAGCGTTACACCAAGCTGATCGAAGAAGATGGTGGCAAGATCCACCGCCTGGAAGACTGGGGCCGTCGTCAACTGGCCTACGCAATCAACAATGTTCACAAAGCTCACTACGTGATGCTGAACGTTGAGTGCACCGGCAAGGCCCTGGCCGAGCTGGAAGACAACTTCCGCTACAACGATGCCGTGATCCGTAACCTGGTCATCCGTCGTGACGAAGCCGTTACCGGCCCGTCCGAGATGCTCAAGGCAGAAGAGAACCGCAGCGAGCGCCGTGAGCGTCGCGAACGTCCTGACAGTGCTGATGGCGTCGATGGCGACGACAGCAATGACAGCGACAACAGCGATAACGCTGACGAGTAATCCACGGACCTTTTGAGGAGCCAATCACATGGCACGTTTCTTCCGTCGTCGTAAATTCTGCCGCTTCACTGCTGAAGACGTGAAAGAGATCGACTTCAAAGATCTCAACACCCTGAAAGCTTACGTATCCGAAACCGGCAAGATCGTTCCAAGCCGCATCACCGGTACCAAAGCTCGTTATCAGCGTCAGCTGGCTACCGCTATCAAGCGCGCCCGCTTCCTGGCCCTGCTGCCCTACACCGACAGCCACGGCCGCTGAGACCGGGTCGTCGACTTAAGTAGCAAGGGATAAGCATGCGAGCGTTAGCAAGTTTCATCATGCGCGGTCGTGTGCAGGCCACCTTCGTGGTGGTCATCAGTGCGGTACTGCCGCTGCTGTTCTGGTTGAGTGCCGCCGCCGGGAGCCTGGTGTTCCTGCGGCGTGGTTTCAAGGATGCTTCATCGGTCATCGCCTGGGGCCTGTTGCCGGCGGTGGTCATGTGGTACTTCGGCGAACCCAGCACCTTGCTGGTGTTTTTGGGAACGCTGGGCCTGGCTGCGCTGTTGCGTGCCGGGCACTCCTGGAGCCGAGTGCTGCTGTCCAGTGTCGTATTAGGCTTGCTGTACAGCCTGATCCTGGATGCGGTGCTGCGCGAAACCTTCGAAGTGCTGGCCAAGGCGCTTGAAAAAGCCCTGCCGCAGTTCGAAGGCAAACCCGTACTACCTGGTGAGCTGATCGGCCCTTTGCTGGTCGCTTCCAGTGCGGTAATGCTGCAGCTGTTCAGCCTGCTGGCTTTGATGCTGGCGCGCTACTGGCAGGCAGCGTTGTACAACCCCGGTGGTTTCGGCCGCGAGTTTCGCGAACTGAGGCTACCGCTGGTGCCCATGCTGGCACTGGTGTCGCTGATGGCGCTGGGTCCGTTTATCGGGTCTCAGTTCATCGTGCTGGCATCGGCCTCCAGCCTGGTACTGCTTCTGGCTGGCATCGCCCTGATTCATGGGTTGGTGGCGCAGGGGCGACTGGCCGGGTTCTGGCTGGTGGGGATGTACGTGACGTTGCCGCTGCTCATGCAGCTGATGTATCCGTTGCTCGTGGTTTTGGCCATTGTCGACAGCCTGATTGATTTTCGCGGTCGCAAGTCCCCTTCGCAGGGTGACGATTCCGCGAACGGTGAAGGTTAAAAGTTAAGAGGTTTTACCAAATGGAACTGATCCTGCTGGAAAAAGTCGCCAACCTGGGCAACCTGGGCGACAAAGTAAACGTTAAGGCCGGTTACGGCCGTAACTTCCTGCTGCCGTTCGGCAAGGCCACCGTTGCCAACGCCGCCAACCTGGCCGCGTTCGAAGAGCGCCGCGCTGAGCTGGAAAAAGCCGCAGCAGACAAGAAAGCATCGGCTGAAAGCCGTGCTGCCCAACTGGCCGAGCTGGAAGTGACCATCACTGCCACCGCTGGCGACGAAGGCAAGCTGTTCGGTTCGATCGGCACCCACGACATCGCTGACGCCCTGACCGCCTCCGGCGTTGAAGTGGCCAAAGCTGAAGTTCGTCTGCCGAACGGCACCATCCGTCAGGTTGGCGAATACGACGTAGCCGTGCACCTGCACAGCGACGTTGAAGCCACCGTACGTGTGGTCGTCGTAGCTGCCTAAGCTGCGCAATCGGCTGGTCCCTCGCGGGCCAGGCGGTTAACATCGGGCACGGTCCTGTTTCTTACAGGCCGTGCCCTTTGTTTTTATCATCTCCCAGAATTCTTTCGTGGCCATGAACGAGATTACCCATCCCGAACAGCTCGACCTGCAAACCGCTGCCCTGAAGGTGCCGCCGCATTCCATCGAGGCCGAACAGGCCGTGCTCGGTGGCCTGATGCTGGACAACAACGCCTGGGAGAAGGTGCTGGATCAGGTGTCGGATGGCGATTTCTATCGGCATGACCACCGCCTGATCTTCCGCGCCATCCACAAGCTGGTCGACGGGAACCACCCGTTCGATGTGGTGACGCTGCACGAGCAGTTGGACAAGGAAGGTGTCTCCACCCAGGTCGGCGGCCTGGCCTATCTGGCTGAGCTGGCCAAGAACACGCCGTCGGTGGCCAACATCAAGGCCTACGCCGCGATCATTCGCGAGCGGGCCACGCTGCGCCAGCTGATCAGCATCAGCACCGACATCGCCGACAACGCCTTCAACCCCCAGGGGCGTAACGCCGAGGAGATTCTCGACGACGCCGAGCGGCAGATCTTCCAAATCGCCGAGGCGCGGCCGAAGACCGGCGGCCCGGTAGGTGTCAACGAGCTGTTGACCAAGGCCATCGACCGCATCGACACGCTGTTCAACTCCGACAGCGACATCACTGGTGTCTCCACCGGTTACACCGACCTCGACGAGAAGACCAGCGGCCTGCAGGCTGCCGACCTGATCATCGTTGCTGGCCGTCCGTCGATGGGCAAGACCACCTTCGCCATGAACCTGGTGGAGAACGCGGTGCTGCGCAGCGACAAGGTGGTGCTGGTGTTCTCCCTCGAGATGCCAGGTGAGTCGCTGATCATGCGTATGCTCTCGTCCCTCGGCCGGATCGACCAGACCAAGGTGCGTTCCGGCCAGCTCGACGATGACGACTGGCCGCGTCTCACTTCCGCGGTCAACCTGCTCAATGACCGCAAGCTGTTCATCGACGATACCGCCGGCATCAGCCCCTCGGAGATGCGCGCCCGTACCCGCCGCCTGGCCCGTGAACACGGCGAGATCGGCATGATCATGGTCGACTACCTGCAGCTGATGCAGATCCCAGGCTCTGCCGGTGACAACCGCACCAACGAGATCTCCGAGATCTCCCGCTCGTTGAAAGCCCTGGCCAAGGAATTCAACTGCCCGGTCATCGCCCTGTCGCAGCTCAACCGCTCCCTGGAGCAGCGCCCCAACAAGCGCCCGGTCAACTCCGACCTGCGTGAATCCGGTGCAATCGAGCAGGACGCCGACGTGATCATGTTCGTCTATCGCGACGAGGTGTATCACCCCGAGACCGAGCACAAGGGCGTGGCCGAGATCATCATCGGCAAGCAGCGTAACGGCCCCATCGGCTTCATCCGCCTGGCGTTCATCGGCAAGTACACCCGCTTCGAGAACCTCGCGCCGGGCATGTACAACTTCGACGACGACGAGTAAGCCATCAGGCTCGACTGGCCCCTGTGGGAGCGGGGGGGGGGGGGGGGGGGTGGGGGGGGGGGGGGGGGGGGGGGGGGGGGGGGGGGAAGGTAGGGGGGGAG
>NZ_JBMOWQ010000194.1:0-4133 GCF_049310485.1 Pseudomonas sp. GZD-209 | reverse complement strand
TGGGGGCGGCCCTCTCTCTTTTCTCGCCGCCTCATCCTCCCCCCCCCCCCCCCCCCCCCCCCCCCCCCCCCACAAAGGCGATGCTTGAGCTGTTATGAATCCGACCACCACCGTCGGATTTGGTCAAAATTTGTGCTATATTCCGCGCCCGCGATTTCCCTGCACACCAGAACCGGTCACTGACATGCAAGCAGCCAAACCACTCTACGACTATCCCAAGTACTGGGCCGAATGCTTCGGGCCAGCGCCGTTCCTGCCGATGAGCAGGGAGGAGATGGATCAGCTCGGCTGGGATTCCTGCGACATCATCATCGTGACCGGTGACGCCTACGTCGACCATGCGTCGTTCGGCATGGCCATCATCGGCCGCCTGCTCGAGGCCCAGGGCTTCCGGGTGGGCATCATTGCCCAGCCGAACTGGCAGTCCAAAGACGACTTCATGAAGCTCGGCGAGCCGAACCTGTTCTTCGGCGTCGCGGCCGGCAACATGGACTCGATGATCAACCGCTACACCGCGGACAAGAAGATCCGTTCCGACGACGCCTACACCCCTGGCGGCTTGGCCGGCAAGCGCCCGGACCGCGCCAGCCTGGTCTACAGCCAGCGTTGCAAGGAAGCCTACAAGCACGTGCCGATCGTGCTCGGCGGCATCGAGGCCTCGCTGCGCCGCATCGCCCACTACGACTACTGGCAGGACAAGGTCCGTCACTCGATCCTGGTGGACGCCAGCGCCGACATCCTGCTGTACGGCAACGCCGAGCGGGCCATCGTCGAGGTCGCCCAGCGCCTGTCCCAGGGTGAGCACATCGAGCAGATCACCGACGTGCGCGGCACGGCGTTCATTCGCCGCGACACGCCCCAGGGCTGGTACGAGATCGACTCCACCCGCATCGACCGTCCGGGCCGGGTCGACAAGATCATCAACCCCTACGTCAACACCCAGGACACCCAGGCCTGCGCCATCGAGCAGGCCAAGGGCGAGCAGGACGACCCGAACGAAGCCAAGGTGGTGCAGATCCTCGACAGCCCGCAGATTACCCGGGAAAAGTCGGTGATCCGCCTGCCATCGTTCGAAAAGGTGCGTAACGACCCGGTGCTCTATGCCCACGCCAACCGCGTGCTGCACCTGGAGACCAACCCTGGCAACGCCCGCGCCCTGGTGCAGAAGCATGGCGAGGTGGATGTGTGGTTCAACCCGCCACCCATCCCCATGACCACCGAAGAAATGGACTACGTGTTCGGCATGCCCTACGCGCGTATTCCGCACCCGGCCTACGGCAAGGAACGCATCCCGGCCTACGAGATGATCCGTTTCTCGGTCAACATCATGCGTGGCTGTTTCGGTGGCTGCACCTTCTGCTCGATCACCGAGCACGAAGGCCGGATCATCCAGAACCGCTCGCATGAGTCGATCCTGCACGAAATCGAAGAGATGCGTGACAAGGTGCCAGGCTTCACCGGCGTGGTCTCCGACCTGGGTGGCCCGACCGCCAACATGTACCGCATCGCCTGCAAGAGCCACGAGATCGAGAAGCACTGCCGCAAGCCGTCGTGCGTGTTCCCCGGCATCTGCGAGAACCTCAACACCGACCACAGCTCGCTGATCGAGCTGTACCGCAAGGCCCGTGCCTTGCCGGGGGTGAAGAAGATCCTGATCGCCTCGGGCCTGCGCTACGACCTGGCGGTGGAATCGCCGGAGTACGTGCGCGAGCTGGTGACCCACCACGTCGGCGGCTACCTGAAGATTGCCCCGGAGCACACCGAGCGTGGCCCGCTGGACAAGATGATGAAGCCGGGTATCGGCACCTACGACCGCTTCAAGCGCATGTTCGAGAAGTTCTCGAAAGAGGCGGGCAAGGAACAGTACCTGATCCCGTACTTCATCGCCGCGCACCCGGGCACCACCGACGAAGACATGATGAACCTGGCCCTGTGGCTCAAGGGCAACGGCTTCCGCGCCGACCAGGTGCAGGCGTTCTACCCGTCGCCCATGGCCTCGGCCACGGCCATGTACCACTCGGGCAAGAACCCGCTGCGCAAGGTCACCTACAAGAGCGAAGGGGTGGAGATCGTCAAGAGCGAGGAGCAGCGTCGCCTGCACAAGGCGTTCCTGCGCTACCACGACCCGAAGGGCTGGCCGATGCTGCGTGAAGCGCTGGAGCGTATGGGCCGCGCCGACCTGATCGGCCCGGGCAAGCACCAGCTGATCCCGCTGCACCAGCCGCAGACCGACACTTACCAGAGTGCCCGACGCAAGAACTCCACGCCGGCCGGCAGCCACAAGGTGGGCAAGGAGCAGAAGATCCTCACCCAGCACACCGGCCTGCCGCCGCGTGCCAGCGATGGCAGCCAGCCGTGGGACAAGCGCGAGAAGGCCAAGGCCGAAGCGTTCGCCCGCAACCAGCAGGCGGCCAAGGAGCGCAAAGAGGCGGCCAAGGGTGGCGGCAAGGGCAAGAAGCCGCGTCAGCCAGTCATCCCGCGCTGATGCAGTAACCGTGGGAGCGGGGGGGGGGGGGGGGGGGGGGGGGGGGGGGGGTGTTGGTGGCGCGTGGGGGCGATGGGTGTGTTGGTTGTCTTTCTCCAGTTTCCTTCTCCCCCCCCCCCCCCCCCCTCCCCCCCCCCCCCCCCCCCGCTCCCACGGGTGTTCAGGCCAGCCGTCCGGCTCAATCAGGTTTCTTGTCGACCCACTTCGGCAATACCGGTGATTCGAACCGGTCCATGCCGTCCAGCAGCTCATCCGGCTGCTGCGCCAACTGCAACATCGCCCGGTGCTGCGGCCGTACGAAGCCTTCCTCGACGATCTGGTCGAGGAACCCGCCCAGCTTCTCGTAGAACCCGTTCACATCCAGCAAGCCCAGCGGCTTGGCGTGATACCCCAACTGCCCCCAGGTCCACACCTCGAACAGCTCCTCCAGCGTCCCCAGCCCGCCCGGCAGGGCGATGAAGGCATCGCTGAGTTCGGCCATGCGCGCCTTGCGCGCGTGCATGCCGTCCACCACCTCAAGGCGGGTCAGGCCCTTGTGGCCGATTTCGGCGTTCATCAGGCTTTCGGGAATGATCCCGACCACTTCACCACCCGCGGCCAGGGCGGCGTCGGCCACGGTGCCCATCAGGCCCACCGCGCCGCCGCCATAGACCAGCGTCAGGCCCCGGCGGGCGATGGCCTGGCCCAGGGCGATGGCGGCTTCACGGTAGGCGGGGTTGGCGCCGATACTGGCGCCACAGAACACACAAACGGAACGTACAGGCATGGCTTGTCTCCCTTCACAGGGGCACAGGGTAAGGCTCTAGCCCGACACTTCCAAGGCCATTCACTCAGGACGGGAGAATTCGCAGGCCGCACCGGTGGCGCCCTGGGCGTAGGCGGCGAGCAGGCTGTTCATGAAACTTGAGAGGGACATTTCAGTTACTCCTAAATGAAAGGTTGTCCCATCGTCTATCAAGAGGGCATGATGTGCTCTTTGAATGGTTGTATACAATCCATTGAACAATTCAACTGGCTGGCCACTTGACACCCCTTGACCCACATCAGGGCCGGGTTGCCAGGTTTCAGGCAGTCTCGCAATTGATAAAACCCTGCCAAGGAGATTCATGATGTTTGCGAAAGCTGTAGCGGTATCCCTGCTGACCCTCGCCAGCGCCTCTGTCTTTGCAGCCGAATGCTCGGTCACTGTCGAGTCGACTGACCAGATGTCCTACACCAGCAAAGAATTCACCGTCGACAAGAGCTGCAAAGAGTTCACCGTGAAGCTGACCCACTCGGGCAGCCTGCCGAAGAACGTCATGGGCCACAACCTGGTGATCAGCAAGACTGCCGACATGCAGGCGATCGCCACCGAAGGCATGAGCCAGGGCATCGACAAGGGCTACTTGAAAGCAGATAACGCCAACATCATCGCCCACACCGCGATGATCGGCGCGCCAGAGAAAGAGACTGAAGTGAAGTTCGATACCTCGAAGCTTGAAGCCGGTGGCGACTACAGCTTCTTCTGCACCTTCCCGGGCCACATCTCGATGATGAAGGGCAAGGTCGTAGTCAAGTAACGACTAGCTGAGCCACAAACGTGGGAGCGGGCTTGCCCCGCGATGGCGATGTTGAATCCAGCATCACCATCGCGGGGCAAGCCCGCTCC
>NZ_JBMOWQ010000193.1:0-10536 GCF_049310485.1 Pseudomonas sp. GZD-209 | reverse complement strand
TATCTATATAACCTGTTTCCTCGCCTCTTCCCTCCCCCCCCCCCCCCCCCCCCCCCCCCCCCCCCCCCCCCGCTCCCACAGTTGTTTTTACTGCCCGGTCAAGGCGCGAACGGCAGTTCGCGCTTGTGCTGGGTCTTGCGGTAAGTGCCGACGATGATGTCGAACGCCGCCTGATCGACCGGCTGGCCATGCAAAAAGGCATCGATCTGCTGGTAGGTGACGCCGTGGGATGCCTCGTCCGGCTTGCCCGGTTCCAGGTCTTCCAGGTCGGCGGTCGGCACCTTCTCCACCAGCGCCTCCGGCGCGCCAAAGCTGCGCGCAATCGCCCGTACCTGGTTCTTCACCAGCCCGCTCAGCGGCGCCAGGTCGCAGGCACCATCACCAAACTTGGTAAAGAAGCCCATCACCGCCTCGGCGGCGTGGTCGGTGCCGATCACCAGGCCTGCGCGGGCGCCAGCGATGGTGTACTGGGCGACCATCCGGGTACGTGCCTTGACGTTGCCGACCACGAAGTCCACCAGCGTCGGCGAACCGTTCTTCAGCTCCACCACTTCAGCCGCCAACGCTCGCACTGCCGGGGCAATGTCCACGGTGTGCACTTCGTCGGCCTTGATCACCTCCAGGCAGGCCTGGGCGTCATGTTCATCATGCTGCACCTGGTACGGCAGGCGTACGGCGATGAAGGTGTAGGCCTTGTCGCCAGTCTCGGCGCGCAACTCGTTGATGGCGCGCTGGGCGAGCAGGGCGGCGGTCAGCGAATCGACGCCGCCGCTGATGCCCAGCACCAGGGTCTTGAGCCGGGCGTTGGCCAGGCAATCCTTGATGAACGCCACGCGCCGGGCCACTTCCTGCTCGAGCGCGGCGGCATCGGCGAAGGGGGGCTGCACCTTGAGCGCCTGGGCAATCTCCTGCTGAACGGCTTGCATGGGTTACTCCTTGCTGGGGATTTTGAATACGTGACGCAGGTAGGCGACGAAGTTCTGGTCGCGGCACTGGGTCTTGGCGGCTTCGTCGGAGATCTTCGCCACTGGCGAGCCGTTGCAGTCGGTCATTTTAAGCACGATGTTCATGGGCGCCACACCGGGGATATCGCACGTCAGGTTGGTGCCGATGCCAAAGCTGACGTTGATCCGACCGCGCAGGGCACGGAAGATTTCCAGTGAACGGGTCAGGTTCAGGCCATCGGAGAACACCAGGGTCTTGGTCATCGGGTCGACGCCCAGCTTCTGGTAATGGGCGATGGCCTTCTCGGCCCAAGCCACCGGCTCGCCCGAGTCGTGGCGCAGGCCGTCGAACAGCTTGGCGAAGTACAGGTCGAAATCCTTCAGGAAGGCATCCATGGTGATGCAGTCGGTCAGGGCGATGCCCAGCAGCCCGCGGTATTCGCGTACCCAGCAGTCCAGCGCGGCGCTCTGGCTGTCGATCAGCCGTGGGCCGAGTTGCTGGTGGGCCATGAACCACTCGTGGGCCATGGTGCCCAGCGGCTTGATATCCAGTTTCCATGCCAGGTCGACGTTGCTGGTGCCGACGAAACGCGCCGGGAAGTCATCGCGCAGCACCCGCACCACTTCCGCCTGCACCCGGCTGGAAAAGCGCCGGCGGGTGCCGAAGTCGGCCACCTGCAGTTCGGCCAGTTCGTCATCGCTGGCATGGGCGCGCAGCCAGTCGAACTTGCGGTGCAGCTGGTCACGCGCCTCGGCCAGGCGCATGTGCGGGTGCAGGTGGCGGTTGCGCACTTCGCTGATGATCGCCAGCAAAGGTATTTCGAAGAGGATCACGTGCAGCCACGGGCCCCGCAGGCGCAGGCTCAGCTGGTCATTTTCGATCCCTAAGCGCACGTAGCTCAGGTTGAAGCGGAACAGCCGCAGAAAACGCAGGAAGTCGGGCTTGAGGAAGCTGATGCGCTCCAGGAAGGCCAGCTGGCCATCATCCAGCGTGAGCTCGCTGAGCAGTTCCAGCTGGTGGCGGATTTCGCCCAGGTAGGGGCGCAGGTCTTCGCCATTGCGGCAGCGAAACTCCCACTCGACGTCGGCGTCCGGGTAGTTGTGCAGCACGCCCTGCATCATCGTCAGCTTGTAGAAATCGGTGTCGAGCAGGTTGTGCACGATGCGCTCGGCGAATGCGCTCTCGCTCATGTAAAGCTCCAGGTCGGCGGCGCCCGCTTTGAACGGTGCAAGCGCGCGTGAATGGTGGCCATTGTGCCAGTGTTTGCGCCAGCCATGAGCAAAATGGCCGGGGCTGTCGATCCACCCAGGCGAGTTTTCCGTGCACCGGCTAGCCTTCAAACGGTGCTGCTTGTAGCAGTCACGCACCAGCGGTGTGCAGTTCGGTGACGTCGGCTGTTACAGGGCGGTTGCACGTTAACACTTGCAAGGGTTGCAATGATGGCACTCGATGGTTGCTCCTTGTCTAGGCGTTTGGGTGGCGCTCACCCTGCGGCAGACGGTTGCACGCTCAATAAAGAAAAGGCCGTCGGTCGCCTCGTATCCCCCTGCACAGTGAGTTTTCCCGGAATGCAAAACCAATGGCACGGCCCTTGCTCGGAGCACAGGGTTGAGAAGTTGTAGTGCCAACCAAAAAAAACTCTAGGAGCACCACCTCATGTCGCAGACGTTTTACAAGAAAGGTTTCCTGGCACTGGCGGTAGCCACAGCACTGGGTGTTTCTTCGTATGTTCAGGCCGACGTCAAGATCGGTGTAGCGGGCCCCATGACCGGTGCCAACGCAGCGTTTGGCGAGCAGTACATGAAAGGTGCCCAGGCGGCAGCCGACAAGATCAACGCCGCCGGTGGGGTGAACGGCGAAAAGATCGTCCTGGTCAAAGGTGACGACGCCTGTGAACCCAAGCAGGCCGTGGCCGTTGCCAACCGCCTGGTGGACCAGGACAAGGTGATCGGCGTGGTCGGTCACTTCTGCTCCTCCAACACCATCCCCGCCTCCGAGGTGTATGACGAGGCCGGCGTGATCGCCATCACCCCGGGCTCCACCAACCCGCAGGTCACCGAGCGCGGCCTGTCAGCGATGTTCCGCATGTGCGGCCGTGACGACCAGCAGGGCATCGTCGCCGGCGACTACATCGTCGACGTGCTCAAGGGCAAGAAAGTGGTCGTGCTGCACGACAAGGACACCTACGGCCAGGGCCTGGCCGACGCGACCAAGGCACAGCTGATCAAGCGCGGCGTCACGCCGGTACTGTACGAAGGCCTGACCCGCGGCGAGAAGGACTTCAGCGCCGTGGTCACCAAGATCCGCGCCGCCGGTGCCGACGTCGTCTACTTCGGCGGCCTGCACCCAGAGGCCGGCCCGCTGGTACGCCAGCTGCGCGAGCAGGGCCTGAAGGACGTCAAGTTCATGTCCGACGACGGCATCGTCACCGACGAACTGGTCACCACCGCTGGCGGTGCTCAGTACGTCGATGGCGTGTACATGACCTTCGGCGCCGACCCACGCCTGCTGCCCGACAGCAAGGCGGTGGTCGAGGAGTTCCGCAAGGCCGGTACCGAACCGGAAGGCTACACCCTGTACGCCTATGCCTCGCTGCAGGCGCTGGCTGCCGCGTTCAACGGTTCCAAGTCGAACAAGGGTGAAGACGCCGCCAAGTGGCTCAAGGCCAACCCGGTCAAGACCGTCATGGGCGAGAAGAAGTGGGACAGCAAGGGCGACCTGACCGTGTCCGACTACGTGGTCTACCAGTGGGATAAAGACGGCAAGTACCACCAGCTCGAAAAACAAAAATAACCAGGGTGGGGCCCGGGCCTGCAAGCCCGGGCCAACGCCCCGCAGTAGCTGTCTTTATTCGTAGATCTGCACGGTTCTGCGCCGCGACGGCCACTTCATCCGTGGCCCGCCGTGGTCGGCGCTCGTGCAATCTCAATCAGGTGAGATTGCGTTATGGATGGTATTTTCCTGCAGCAACTGGTCAACGGCCTGACCCTCGGGTCGGTCTATGGCCTGATCGCCATCGGCTACACAATGGTCTATGGCATTATCGGCATGATCAACTTCGCGCACGGCGAGGTGTACATGATTTCCGCGTACCTCGCGGCGATCAGCCTGGCATTGCTGGCCTACTTCGGCATCGAGTCGTTCCCCTTGCTGATGCTCGGCACGCTGTTGTTCACCGTCGTCGTCACCGGCGTCTACGGCTTCACCATCGAGCGCATCGCCTACAAACCCCTGCGCAACTCCACCCGCCTGGCACCGCTGATCAGCGCCATCGGCATCTCGCTGATCCTGCAGAACTACGCACAGATCAGCCAGGGCGCCCGCCAGCAGGGCGTACCCACGCTGCTCGAAGGCGCCATGCGCATCGACGTCGGCAGTGGTTTCGTACAGCTGACCTACACCAAGATCTTCATCCTGGTCGCCGCGTTCGTCGGCATGGGCCTGCTCACCTACGTGATCAAGTACACCAAGCTCGGCCGCATGTGCCGGGCCACGCAACAAGACCGCAAGATGGCCTCCATTCTGGGTATCAACACCGACCGGGTGATCTCCTACGTGTTCGTCATCGGCGCGGTGATGGCCGCACTGGCGGGCGTGTTGATCACCATGAACTACGGCACCTTCGACTTCTATGCCGGCTTCATCATCGGCATCAAGGCATTCACCGCCGCCGTACTTGGCGGTATCGGCTCGCTCCCGGGCGCCATGCTTGGCGGGATCATCCTGGGGATTTCCGAGTCGCTGTTCTCTGGCCTGATCAACTCCGACTACAAGGACGTGTTCAGCTTCTCGCTGCTGGTGATGATCCTCATCTTCCGTCCCCAAGGCCTGCTGGGTCGCCCGCTCGTGGCTAAGGTGTGAACATGTCCGCTGCCAATACTGCCCCTGCTGTTGCAAACAAAGGTTTCGATCTCAAACGCAGCCTGCTGGAGACCATCGTCGCCGGCCTGCTGGCCCTCATCGTGTTTGGCCCGGTCGTCGGCGTGGTGCTCGACGGCTACACCTTCAACGCCCAGCCGTCCCGTGTGGCCTGGCTGGTCGGCGGGGTGATGGTCGGGCGCTTCGTGCTCAGCCTGTTCCTGCAGACCGCTACCGGCCTGCGCATGCTCCAGGGTTTCGACAGTGGTGGTTCGGGCGTGCACGTGCTGGCGCCGGACTACAAGTCGCGCCTGCGCTACATCATTCCGGCGCTGATCGTGATCGCCATCGTGTTCCCCATCTTTGCCAACAAGTACCTGCTGACCGTGGTCATCCTCGGCCTGATCTACGTGCTGCTGGGCCTGGGCCTGAACATCGTGGTCGGCCTGGCCGGCCTGCTCGACCTGGGTTACGTGGCGTTCTACGCCATTGGTGCCTACGGCCTGGCGCTGGGCTACCAGTACCTGGGCCTGGGCTTCTGGAGCGTGCTGCCGCTGGCGGCCATCGCTGCCGCGCTGGCGGGGTGCATCCTCGGCTTCCCGGTGTTGCGGATGCACGGCGACTACCTGGCGATCGTGACCCTGGGCTTTGGTGAAATCATCCGCCTGGTGCTGAACAACTGGCTGTCGTTCACCGGTGGCCCCAACGGCATGCCGGCGCCATCACCGACCTTTTTCGGCCTGGAGTTCGGTCGCCGGGCCAAGGACGGCGGGGTGCCGATCCATGAGTTCTTCGGCTTCGAATACAACGCCAACCTCAAGTTCGTGTTCATCTACGCGGTGTTGTTCCTGGTGGTGCTGGCCGTGCTGTACATCAAGCACCGCTTGACCCGCATGCCGGTCGGCCGTGCCTGGGAGGCGCTGCGCGAAGACGAGATCGCCTGCCGCTCGATGGGCCTGAACCACGTGCTGGTCAAGCTCTCCGCCTTCACCCTCGGTGCCTCTACCGCAGGCCTTGCCGGCGTGTTCTTCGCCACCTACCAGGGCTTCGTCAACCCGTCGTCGTTCACCTTCTTCGAGTCGGCGCTGATCCTCGCCATCGTCGTGCTCGGCGGCATGGGCTCGACCGTGGGCGTGGTGATCGCCGCCTTCGTGCTGACCGTGGCCCCGGAGCTACTGCGCAGCTTCTCCGAGTACCGCGTGCTGCTGTTCGGCGTGTTGATGGTGCTGATGATGATCTGGCGACCACGGGGGCTGATCCGCATCAGCCGTACCGGTGTGGTCCCGCGTAAAGGAGTGGCGCCATGAGCGACGAAATCATTCTGTCGGTCGACAACCTGATGATGCAGTTCGGCGGGATCAAGGCGCTCAGCGATGTCAGCCTGAAAGTGAAGCGCAACCAGATCTTCGCCCTGATCGGCCCCAACGGCGCCGGCAAGACCACCGTGTTCAACTGCCTGACCGGCTTCTACAAGGCCAGCGGCGGGCGCATCGAACTGAACGTGCGCGGCAGCAGCACCAACGTCATCCAGCTGCTGGGCGAACGTTTCCGGCCCACCGACTTCGTGTCCCCCGCGCGTTTCGCCAACCGCATGTACTACAAGATGTTCGGCGGTACCCACCTGGTCAACCGGGCAGGGTTGGCGCGTACCTTCCAGAACATCCGCCTGTTCAAGGAAATGTCGGTGGTGGAGAACCTGCTGGTGGCCCAGCACATGTGGGTCAACCGCAACCTGCTGGCCGGGGTGCTCAACACCAAGGGCTACCGCCAGGCCGAGAGCGAGGCGCTGGACCATGCCTTCTACTGGCTGGAGGTGGTCGACCTGGTCGACTGCGCCAACCGCCTGGCCGGTGAGCTTTCCTATGGCCAGCAACGCCGTCTGGAGATCGCCCGGGCCATGTGCACGCGGCCCAAGATCATCTGCCTGGACGAACCGGCCGCCGGCCTCAACCCGCAGGAAACCGAGGCGCTCAGCCGCATGATCCGCGTGCTGCGCGACGAGCATGACATCACCGTGGTGCTGATCGAGCACGACATGGGCATGGTCATGAGCATTTCCGACCACATCGTCGTGCTCGACCACGGCAACGTGATCGCCGAAGGCGCGCCGCAGGATATCCGCCACAACCCGACGGTGATCGCCGCCTACCTGGGTGCCGATGAAGAGGAACTGGTATGACCGCACCCATTCTCGAACTGAAGGATCTCGAGGTGTTTTACGGGCCGATTCAGGCCCTGAAGAAAGTCTCGATGCACATCAACGAAGGCGAAACGGTAAGCCTGATCGGCGCCAACGGCGCGGGCAAGTCGACCCTGTTGATGTCGATCTTCGGCCAGCCGCGGGCGGCCTCCGGGCAGATCATCTACCGTGGCACCGACATCACCCGCAAGTCGTCGCACTACATCGCCTCCAACGGCATCGCCCAGTCCCCCGAAGGGCGCCGGGTGTTCCCCGACATGACCGTCGAGGAGAACCTGATGATGGGCACCATCCCCATCGGCGACAAACATGCCGATGAGGACATGCAGCGCATGTTTACGCTGTTCCCCAGGCTCAAGGAGCGGCGTAACCAGCGGGCGATGACCATGTCCGGCGGCGAGCAGCAGATGCTCGCCATCGCCCGGGCGCTGATGAGCCGGCCCAAGCTGCTGCTGCTCGACGAACCGTCGCTGGGGTTGGCGCCGATCGTGGTCAAGCAGATCTTCGCCACCCTGCGCGAGCTGGCGCAGAGCGGGATGACTATCTTCCTCGTCGAGCAGAACGCCAACCACGCGCTGAAGCTGTCGGACCGGGCCTATGTGATGGTCAACGGGCAGATCCGCATGACCGGTACCGGGCAGGAGCTGTTGGTCAACGAGGAGGTGCGTAACGCCTATCTGGGCGGGCACTGAGCAGCCAATCGCGGGGCAAGCCCGCTCCCACGCTTTGGACTGACCCCCAAGAGGTTAGGGCGGTCCGCAGCCGTGGGAGCGGGCTTGCCCCGCGATGCTTTTTATGCTCGGTCCAGCATGTGGACAACTTGTCGCATATCTTTCTCGAAGCACTCCACAACCCCCTCGCAAGCCCTTGTTTCCACAAGTACAAAACTTTCCACGGATTGTGTGGAGCCGCCTGTGGAAAACATGGTGGCACCTCGCTGTACCCCTTTGTTTTCAAGGTCTTCAAGAGGTTGTACGTTTTTTGATCATGTACGCTTTGTGGTTGATTCAACGACTGTTTTTGCCGACAGGAGAACCTTTCCACAAGGGCCGGATATCTGTGGATAACTCTGTGCAAAAACCTTGGACAGACTGCCGCAAGCGGCATGGTTGAAAGCGTTGCGCCATCACTGAAAGATTTCCACAGGACCTCGGCCGAACAAAAGGTTCCACGCAACCGACGAGTTGCCCCCAATCCGTGGGGAAAGGCTTGTGGATAAGGTGCGCATAGCTCTCTCAGGACCATCTAGCACGGGGCCTTCAAGGCTTTGGTCGTTTTTTGATCAGGCATCGAAACGGTTGTCGCCAGGGCGTGCGCCGGGCATGCTGCGAGGCCTGCAGCACCTAATCCACAGCCAAGGAGAAGAGCATGACATCCACCGTATTCATTACTGGCGCGACTTCCGGTTTTGGTGAGGCCACCGCCCGCCGTTTCGCCGAGGCCGGCTGGAAGCTGGTCCTCACCGGCCGTCGCCAGGAGCGCCTGGATGCCCTGCGCGCCGAGCTGTCGGCCAAGACCGAAGTGCACACCCTGGTGGTCGATGTGCGTGACCGCAAAGCCATGGAGGCGGCCATCGCCAGCCTGCCGCCGGCCTTCGACAAACTGCAGGGCCTGGTCAACAACGCCGGCCTGGCGCTGGGTGTCGATGCCGCGCAGAACTGCAGCCTGGACGACTGGGAAACCATGGTCGACACCAACATCAAGGGCCTGATGTATACCACCCGCCTGTTGCTGCCACGGCTGATCGCCCACGGCCGTGGTGCGTCGATCCTCAACGTCGGCTCGGTGGCGGGCAACTACCCGTACCCGGGCGCCAACGTGTACGGCGGCACCAAGGCGTTCGTCGGCCAGTTCTCGCTGAGCCTGCGTTGCGACTTGCGCGGTACCGGGGTGCGGGTGAGCAACATCGAGCCAGGCCTGTGCGAGAGCGAGTTCTCGCTGGTGCGCTTCGGCGGCGACCAGGCCAAGTACGACGCCACCTATGCAGGCGCCGAGCCGATCCAGCCGCAGGACATTGCCGATACGATCTTCTGGATCCTCAATCAACCGGCGCACATCAACATCAACAGCCTCGAGCTGATGCCGGTGAGCCAGGACTGGGCAGGTTTCTCGATCGATCGTTCGGCCAAGGGCTGAGTCGATTGACAGGGGCAAGTCGGCTGTCGCGCAGTACATGTGGGAGCGGGTTTACCCGCGAATCAGGCACTGCGGTGTATGGCACCGGCTTCGCCGGTGTTCGCGGGTAAACCCGCTCCCACAGGTGACGTCGATTTGCTGTGGGAGCGGCGGTGCGCCGCTGCGACTTGCCCCGCGATTGCGTCAGCCCAGGCGCTGCAAACCTTCCAGGCAGGTCGCCAAGTGATAGGGCGTGGTCGAAGGCATGTCATGCCGGCTGACCGCGCCATTGCCATCCCGGCACTCATACCAGCCGCCGTCATGCAGGAACTGCCCCTGAAGGGCCTGCAACTGCCCAAGCAATTTCTCATCGCTGGCCGAGCGCAGTACCAGCGCCCGCAGATACTCCGCCTGGGCCCAGATCCGCTGGGTGGCGTCGAGCACCTTGCCGTCCAAATCCAGCATCGCCAGCACCGCCGAATCCTTTACCCCGCACTGTTCGGCGTAGCCGAATGCTCGGCTGATGGAGGCATGCAGCGGCGTGCCGCGCAGCAGCGGCGAGCTGTCGAGCAGGTAGAACCATTCGAACTGATGGCCAGGCTCGAACCAGTTATCCACAGCCCCGCGCGGTTTCTCCAGCATCAGGCCGTGTTGCGGTTCGACGAATTGCGCCTGCAGCGCTTCGCACAGCTGCAGCAGCGACTGGCGTACGTCGTCGTCCTCACGCACGGTCAGCACCTGCAGGAAAGCTTCGGCCAGGTGCATCTGTGGGTTCTGCAAGGGGCCGCTGCCCAGGTCAGACCAGTCTTCACCCAGGCTGGCCTCGTACAGGCCATCGTCACGGGCGAATTGCTCGGCAACCACTTCCAGGGCGCCATTGAGCGTGGCTTCCACCAGGCCTTCACCGACCTTGCCCCAGTAGTGGGCACAGGCGAAGACGATGAAGGCGTGGGTATAGAGATCCTTGCGCCGGTCCAGCGGCCTGCCTTGGGCGTCGATGCTGTAGAACCAGCCGCCGTGCTCGGCGTCATGGAAGTGCTTTTGCAGCGAGCGGAACAGCGCCGCCGCGCGTTCGGCCGCGCCCGGTTGTTCGATGCGGCTGCTGAACAGGTACAGCTGGCGCGCGCAGGCCATGGCGCGGTAGCGCTGTACCGGCAGCGGGCGGTGTTGGGCGTCCAGGGCTTCGTAGGGGAGCGCTAGCTCGGCGTTCCAGCCCGGGCCTTGCCACAGCGGCACGATGCGTTCGGCGAAGTGCTGTTGAAAACGGGTCAAAGCAAGGCGGGGGTCGGACATGCTGGCGCTCATGGACGGTCGGGCAGGGCGCCATGGTAGCAGACGGGGTTCAGGGTTGCTTGTGCCGGCCCTTTTTCGCGGGGGAAAACACGCCCCCACCCAGGTGAGGGGGGGTCTATTCCCAC
>NZ_JBMOWQ010000192.1:0-9331 GCF_049310485.1 Pseudomonas sp. GZD-209 | reverse complement strand
GGGGGGGGGGGGGGGGGGGGGGGGGGGTGGGGGGGGGGGGTGGGTGGGGGGGGGGGGGGGGGGGGGTTTCCCCCCCCCCGCGATGAGGGTCGTAAAGGCGAAATCAGTTCAGCCTGGGTTCCCCAACCCCTGCCAATGCCGCGCACCCACGAAGATGAAGCGCAACTGCTGGGTGATCTTCTCTTGCGCCGTCATCGCCTGAGGGTTGCCCGGCTCCGGGCTGTCGATCAGCTCCGGCAGGGTGGCGAACACGGTCTTGACCACCAGGTCGGCCATCACCGCCAGGGCGGCGCCGTCCAGGTGCTGCCAGCGCGGCATGCGCGCAAGGTCGGTGGCCAGGTCGCTGCTGATGTCCTGGCGCAGGCGGGCGATGGCCTGGCGTACGGCTTGCGAACCGCCATATTGCTCGCGGGCCAGGAACAGGAACTGGGCACGGTGGGCGTTGACCACATCGAGGAAGATGCGCACCGAGGCGTCGGTGATGCCACCCAACTCGAACTCGTTGTGCCGCACCAGGCGGATGGTCTGGCGGAAGGTGGTGTCGATTTCGGCGACCAGGGCCAGGCCCAGGGTGTCCATGTCGGGGAAGTGGCGATAGAAGCCAGTGGGCACGATGCCGGCAGCCTTGGCCACTTCGCGCAGGCTGATGCTGCCAAAGCCACGGCCGCTCTCCATGAGCTGGCAGGCGGCGTCCAGCAGGGCCTGGCGGGTCTGTAGCTTCTGTTCGGCACGCGGCAGCATGGGGCGGGATTCTGTGGCTGTGAGGCCGGCCATTCTGGATAAAAAAACAAAGCCCGGTCAATGGACCGGGCTAGGGGGGGAGCAGATACAGCGGGGCGGTTTGTTGTTTTCGGCCATGGCGATCAGCTCACACGGCTGAGTTCAACGAGGCGATCCGAGCCACCTTCGGCAACGCGGTTGTTGCGTTCGAGCAGACGGTCCGAGCCACCTTCGGCAACGCGGTTGTTGCGTTCGAGCAGACGGTCCGAGCCACCTTCGGCGACGCGGTTATTACGTTCGAGCAGGCGATCCGAGCCACCTTCGGCGACGCGGTTGTTACGTTCGATCAGACGATCCGAGCCACCTTCGGCGACGCGGTTGTTGCGTTCGATCAGACGATCCGAGCCACCTTCGGCGACGCGGTTATTACGTTCGATCAGGCGATCCGAGCCACCTTCGGCAACGCGGTTGTTGCGTTCGATCAGGCGATCCGAGCCACCTTCAGCGACGCGACCGGCACGTTCCTGCAGGCGTTCGGCGCCACCTTCAGCCAGGGTGTTCAGCGGCTGGGCAACAGTGGCTGCGCTGGAGCGCGATTCGGCGCTCAGGTGCTGGTCTTCAGCAGGCAGGGCGAAAGCGTTGGCGGCAAGTACGGACAGGGTCAGGCTCAGCAGCAGATGGCGTTTCATGATTCGGTGCTCCTCTCGGGGGCTGAAAAGTGGCTACGGAGGCAATGCTACGCCGCGTAACGCCAGAGAGAAGTTCATCAGGGTAATGGTAACAATCGACGCTATTGATACTCAGGTGCGGCGGCTCTGGGTCAATGGTTTCGGCGATGATGCCGATATTGTGCGCTGCCGATTTCGCAGTAACACCAAGGCCCGCGGCAGACCAATAGCGCAGAAAAGTGCCAGGAAAACTTCGCTATCATGGCAACCCGGACTAAACCCTGCGGGTTTTCGTCAGTCCGACATTTTAAGTGCCATCGTTATGCCCGCCTCGTGCCCGGCAGTCAGGAGAACCCCGCAATGACGCGCCCCGCCAGAATCCTTGTCTGGACCTTCGCCACCCTGGCCACGCTGCTGGCGATCCTGGTGGTGGTGATCGCCACCTTCGACTGGAACCGCGTCAAGCCACTGCTCAACGAGAAAGTGTCCGAGGCGCTGCATCGGCCCTTCGCGATCAACGGCAACCTCGCCGTGCACTGGCGCACCGCGCCGGAAGAAGGCGGCTGGCGCGCCTTCGTGCCCTGGCCGCATTTCACTGCCGAAGACCTCTCGCTGGGCAACCCGGACTGGCTCAAGGAGCCGCGCATGGTCGGCCTCGAGCGGGTCGAATTCCGCCTGGCGCCGCTGCCGTTGATCGTCCAGCGCATCAGCATCCCGCGCATCGACCTGGTCAAGCCCAGCGCCAGCCTCACCCGGCTGGCCGACGGCCGCGCCAACTGGACCTTCGACTTCGGGCCCAAGGACGACAACGAACCACCGTCGAAATGGGTGTTGGACATCGGCGCCATCGGCTTCGACCAGGGCAATGTCAGCTTCGACGACCAGACCCTCAAGACCAGCCTGAAGGTGCAGATCGACCCGCTGGGCAAACCGATCCCGTTCAGCGACATCGTCGGCAAGGCCCGCGCCGAGAAAGCCGGCAACGCCCAGGCCTACGCCTTCGGCCTCAAGGCCCAGGGCCGCTACAAAGGTCAGGCAGTGACGGCCACCGGCAAGATCGGCGGCCTGCTGGCGCTGCAGGATGCCAGCCAGCCGTTCCCGCTGCAGGCCGACGCCCGCATCGGCGACACCCAGGTGGCGCTGGCCGGTACCCTGACCGACCCGCGCAACCTGGGCGCCCTCGACCTGCGCCTGAAGCTGTCCGGCAGCAGCCTGGGCAACCTCTACCCGCTCACCGGCGTGACCTTGCCGGACACCCCGGCTTATGAAACCGACGGCCACCTCAACGCCAATTTGCATGCAGCAGGCGGTGCGCAGTTCCGCTACGAGGGCTTCAACGGCAAGATCGGCGCCAGCGATATCCATGGCGACCTGGCGTTCGTCGCCAGCCAGCCGCGGCCGAAACTGTCCGGCAACCTGGTGTCGAACCAGCTGCTGTTCAAGGACCTTGCACCGCTGATCGGCGCAGACTCCAACAGCCAGCAGAAGGCCCGTGGCGGCGCCAGCAAGCAGCCGGCGGGCAAGGTGTTGCCGGTGGAAGAATTCCGCACCGAGCGCTGGCGGGCCATGGATGCCGACGTCTCGTTCGCCGGCAAGCGCATCGTCCACAGCGAGCAGCTGCCGTTCAACGACCTGGCCGCCCATGTGATCCTCGACGATGGCCTGTTGCGCCTGGAGCCGCTGCGCTTCGGCGTGGCCGGCGGCAACCTCGACTCCAACATCAGCCTGGACGGGCGCAGCACGCCGCTGCAAGGGCGTGCCAAGCTCACCGCCCGAGGCTTCAAGCTCAAGCAGTTGTTCCCCAGCTTCGCGCCGATGCAGACCAGCTTTGGTGAGCTCAATGGCGATGCCGACCTGCGCGGCCGCGGCAACTCGGTGGCGGCGTTGCTCGGTACCTCCAACGGTGACCTGCGCCTGCTGATCAACGATGGCGCGATCAGCCGCAGCCTGATGGAGATCGCCGGGCTCAACGTCGGCAACTATGTGATCGGCAAGCTGTTCGGCGACGAGGACGTGAAGATCAATTGCGCGGCGGCCGATGTGGGTATCAAGGATGGCCTGGCCACTACCCGCCTGTTCGTCTTCGATACCGAGAACGCGATCATCTACATCAACGGCACGGCCAACTTCGCCAGCGAGCAGCTGGACTTGAAGATCACCCCGGAATCCAAGGGCGTGCGGCTGTTCTCGCTGCGCTCGCCGTTGTATGTGCGTGGGCCGTTCGCCAAGCCCAATGCCGGGGTGCAGGCGGTGCCGCTGGCGCTGCGTGGCGCGGGAATGCTGGCACTGGGGGTGGTCGTGGGGCCGGCGGCGGGGCTGCTGGCGCTGATCGCGCCGAGCAGTGGCGATGCGCCGAACCAGTGCACGCCGCTGTTGCAGCAGATGAAAGCCGGCAAGGCGCCGGCTGCGGTGAACAAAGGTCGTTGAAGTGCGTGGGAGCGGCGGTTCGGCGCCCCGACTTGCCCCGCGATGGCTTTGGAACCATCGCGGGGCAAGCCCGCTCCCACGTAAGTCTAGTGTTTACAGACCCTGCAACAGATCCGCCATATCGTCCGCGTGCTCTTCTTCCTGGGCCAGGATGTCCTCGAAGATCCGCCGTGTGGTCGGGTCGCTGTCGCCGATGAACTGGATGATCTCGCGATAGCTGTCGATGGCGATGCGCTCGGCCACCAGGTCTTCCAGCACCATCTCCTTGAGGTTCTTGCCTTCCACGTACTGGGCATGCGAATGCTTGCTCAGGTTGTCCGGGTTGAAGTCCGGCTCGCCGCCCAGTTGCACGATGCGCTCGGCCAGCTTGTCGGCGTGCTCGGCTTCCTGGGTGGCATGTTCGAGGAATTCCGCTGCAGCGACACTGGCCTTGATGCCGCTGGCCATGAAGTAGTGGCGCTTGTAACGCAGCACGCACACCAGCTCGGTGGCCAGCGACTCGTTGAGCAGGCGCAGGATCTTCTCGCGGTCGGCCTGGTAACCCTCGGTCACCGCGCCGTTTTCAGCGTGCTTGCGCGCACGTTCGCGCAGGGTCTTCACATCGGTCAGTTCAACGCTCATGTTCATCTCCGTAAGCATCAGGGTGGTCATGCGCCGTGGGCGGCGTCGCTGTCTTGCTGGCGTTGCTTGCACGTCTTGAAACCCTTGGCGTCAACATGCCCGGTGGCGTCAAAACGCACGTAGTAGGCCTGCTGGTGGCCGTCGCGGTTGAGGATGTAGTCGTTGCAGGTGCCGCCATGGGGCAGGTCGATGGCATTCGACGGGTTGCCGCCGATGGCGATGACCTTCTGCATGGTCATGCCGTTTTCCACCTGCTTGACCAGCGGCTGGTCGCGGTAGGTCACGTAGTCCACCGGGTTTTCCGGGCGGCTGCTGCAGGCGGCGAGGGTGGCGCTTGCCAGAAGAATGGCCAGGGTCTGCTTGTACATGGTCCCGCTCCTTGCTCGAGGGTCTGTTCAGCTTGGAACCGCGCGGCGCGCCAGGAGTTCGATTGCGCAGGGCGCAAACGGCGCTGTAGTGTGGGCCGGTCGTCCATGCAAAGGGGCTGGGGCAATGACGCAAGCGTTGGCTACACGCTATCCACTGGTGCTGGTGCCGGGCATGCTCGGGTTTGTGCGGTTGCTGCTCTATCCCTACTGGTTCGGCATCGTCCCGGCCCTGCGCCGGGGCGGCGCGCAGGTGTTCCCGGTGCAGGTCTCGCCCTTGCATGGCAGCGAGGTGCGTGGCGAACAGCTGCTGGCCATCATCGAAGACATCTGCCAGCGCACGGGGGCGGAAAAGGTCAACCTGATCGGCCATAGCCAGGGCGCGCTGAGTGCCCGCTATGCGGCGGCGAAACGCCCTGACCGGGTAGCCTCGGTGACCTCGGTGGCCGGGCCCAACCATGGCTCGGAGCTGGCCGACCACCTGGAACGCACGGCGCCGGGCGACTCAGCCCAGGGGCGTGTCCTCAGGGCCGTGCTGCATGGCCTGGCGGTGTTGCTGGTGTGGCTGGAGACCGGCTGGCGCCGCGACCCGCTGCCGATCGATGTGCATGCCTCGCATCAGTCGTTGACCTGCGCCGGGGTGGCGCTGTTCAACCAGGCTTATCCACAGGGGCTGCCCGAGGTCTGGGGCGGGGAAGGGCCGGGTGAGGTGAACGGGGTGCGCTACTACTCCTGGTCCGGCACCCTGCAGCCTGGGCTCACCGACCAGGGCCGCAATCGCTTTGATGGCAGCAACCGCTTCTGCCGCCTGTTCGCCCGCAGCTTCGTCAGGGAGAAAGGCCAGTGCGATGGCATGGTCGGGCGCTTCAGTTCGCACTTGGGTCAGGTGATCGGTGACGACTATCCGCTCGACCACCTGGACATCGTCAACCAGTCGCTCGGCGCGGTGGGCAAGGGCGCCGAGCCGGTGCGGCTGTTTACCGAGCATGCCGCCCGGCTCAAGGCGGCGGGGTTGTGATCCAGCGGCCAGCGCGTACCCTGTGGGAGCGGCTTTAGCCGCGAAACAGACGACGCGGTGCATGGCACCGGCTGCGCCGGTGTTCGCGGGTAAACCCGCTCCCACAGGTCCTCACTCAATCACCAAGTTATGCGCAGTTCTATGAGGTCCGACGCACCGGCGTAGTCCAGCGCTCAGCCAGCAGCACCCCAACCAGGGTCAGCAACCCGCCAACCAGGTGATAACTGGCCAACTGCTCATCCAGCACCACTGCGGCAATCACCGCCGTCACCACCGGCAACAGGTTGAAAAACAGCGTGGTCCGGCTCGGCCCCAGCCGGTGCACCGCCTGCATCCACACCCGTGGCGCGACCATCGAGGCCAGCACGCAGGCATACACCACCAGGCCAATGTTATGGCCGTTCAGCCCGGTCTTGGGCGACAGCAGGAACAGCGGCAGCAGCACCAGGATCGCCACCAGGATTTGCAGGTACAGCAGTTGCATCGGCGGCAGGCGCAATTGCCATTTCTTCAGCAGGAAGCTGTACAGCGCATAGGCGAAGGTGGCCACCAGCATCATCAGGTCGCCGCTGTTCAGGCCCTGGTGCAGCAGCGCCGAAGGTTGGCCGGCCGAGACCACCTCGAGCACGCCGAACAACGACACCAGCGCGCCGAGCAAGGCGCCGTAGCTCAGGCGCTGGCCCAGCCAGGCGATGGACAGGGCCAGCGACATCAGCGGCATCAGCGACAGGATGATGCCCATGTTGGTGGCGCTGGTGATGCCGGCGGCGAAGTAGGCCAGGCTCTGGTAGATGGCCATGCCCAGCACGCCCAGCACCAAGACCTTGCCCAGGTGCGGGCGGATCGCCGCGCGGTTGCGCCATACCTGGGGCAGCAGGAAGGGGGTGAACAGCAGGCCGGCCAGCAGCCAGCGGTAGAAGCCGATCTCGGCCGGGAAGATGGCCCCGGCGGACAGCTTGGTGACCACGGTGTTGCCGGCCCAGATGAGGATGGCGGTGAGGGGGAAGAGGTAGTTCATGAGGCATCTCGGATAACGGTGAACACCTGTGGGAGCGGGCTTGCTCCGCGATGGCGGCAGCCTGGATGACGATACCGCGGCGGCTGACGCAATCGCGGGGCAAGCCCGCTCCCACAGGGAGAGTGTGATGCCTGGTATTATCGCCTGTCTGTTAGAAGCCCTATACTCCCATCCAGACAACCCGCCCCGCGAAGCAGCCAACATGCCCCGCCAGTACCTCGACATCCCGCAATTCGACCAGCTCCCCGCCCCGGTCTACTTTCGCTACGACGAATTCGGCGCCGGCAGCCAAAGCGCGCCCCATCGCCACCCCTGGGGCCAGCTCAACTACGCCTCCCACGGCGTCATGCACCTGGATGTCGAAGGCCAGCGCTTCATCTCGCCACCCCACTACGCCGTGTGGGTGCCGCCGGGCACCGAGCACGGCTGCTACAACCCCCAGGCCATCGTCTACCGCTCGGTGTACCTGGACCGCAGCCTGTGCGCCGAGCTGCCAGCCCAGCCCTGCAGCCTGGTGGTCAGCGACATCCTCAAGGCGATCCTCGGCGACTTCGCCCGGCGCGACCTCAAGGTGGCCCAGGACGCCTGCGACCAGCGCCTGGTCCAGGTGCTGCTCGACCAGCTGCACCAGGCGCCGAGGCAAACCTGCTACCTGCCGTTCGCCCGCAGCGACAGCCTGGGCCAGGTGCTCGCCGGGCTGCAGGCCGAGCCCGGCGACAACCGCCCACTGGCCGAGTGGGCCGCGCAGGTGCACGTCAGCGAGCGCACCCTGGCCCGGCACTTCCTGCGCGAGCTGGGCATGAGCTTTGGTGAGTGGCGCCTGCGCCTGCGCTTTCTGCGGGCCATCGAGGCGCTGGAGGCCGGCCTGCCGATCCAGGCCATCGCCTTCGACCTCGGCTACAGCAGCGGCTCGGCGTTCATCGCCATGTTCCAGCGCCAGGCCGGCTGCACGCCGGAGCAGTACCGGCGGCAGGCCCGGGCAGAGATGTAAGATTTCTTGTCTACACTCAGCTCGACAAGCGCGCATCGGGCGCGCCGACAAGGAGACCACTCCATGAAGCTGCTGCATGTGCCACTGCTGGTGCTGGGCATGTTGATCGCTGGGCAAGGATTCGCCGCCACCGCGCAACAGGAAAAGATGAAGACCTGCAACGCCGACGCCACCACCAAGGCGCTCAAGGGCGATGAGCGCAAGGCGTTCATGAGCACCTGCCTGAAGAAGGATGTGCCGCAGACCCAACAGGACAAGATGAAAACCTGCAATGCCGACGCCACCACCAAGGCGCTCAAGGGCGACGAGCGCAAGGCCTACATGAGCGACTGCCTGAAGAAGAAATGACCTGTGCCTATGCCTGTGCATTGAAGGCTGGCAGACTGCGGGACTTTCCGCTGTCTGCCGTCGAGGCTGTATGACCTTCACCCCCCGCCAGATCTCCCTTGCCAGCCTGGTCATCGTCATCGCCGGCCTGTTGCTGGCATTGCCCCTGAAGTTGCTCCCCAGCCTGCTGGCCGGGCTGTTGGTGTTCGAACTGGTCAACATGCTCACTCCGCGCCTGCAGCCGCTGATCGCCGGGCAGCGCGCCCGCTGGCTGGCGGTGGCCCTGCTGGGCACGCTGGTGGTGAGCACCCTGACCCTGCTGTTCGCCGGCGCCTTCAGTTTCCTTCTGCACGAAGCCGAGAACCCCGGCGCCTCGCTGGACAAGTTCATGGCCCTGGTCGAGCGTGCTCGTGGCCAGTTGCCGCCGTTCATCGAAGCCTACCTGCCGGCCAGCGCGGCCGAGTTCAAGGTGGCTATCGGCGACTGGATCAAGAGCCACCTGAGCGACCTGCAGCTGGTGGGCAAGGGCATGGCGCACATGTTCGTGACGCTGCTGATCGGCATGATCCTCGGCGCCATCGTTGCCTTGCAGCGCATCCCCGACATTTCCCGGCGCAAGCCCCTGGCCGCGGCCTTGTTCGAGCGCCTGAGCCTGCTGGTGCAGGCGTTTCGCAACATCGTCTTCGCGCAGATCAAGATTTCGCTGCTCAACACCGCGTTCACCGGCATCTTCCTGGCCGTGGTGCTGCCGCTGTTCGGCGTGCACCTGCCGCTGACCAAGACGCTGATCGTGCTGACCTTCCTGCTCGGCCTGCTGCCGGTGATCGGCAACCTGATGTCCAACACCCTGATCACCATCGTCGGGATGTCGCTGTCGATCTGGGTGGCGGCGGCGGCGCTGGGCTATCTGATCGTGATCCACAAGGTCGAGTACTTCCTCAACGCGCGGATCGTCGGCGGGCAGATCAGTGCCAAGGCCTGGGAGCTGTTGCTGGCGATGCTGGTGTTCGAGGCCGCGTTCGGCCTGCCGGGGGTGGTGGCGGGGCCGATCTACTACGCGTATCTGAAGAGTGAGCTCAAGCGGATGGAGCTGGTCTGATTCAGTAGCCATCGCGGGGCAAGCCCGCTCCCCCAAATCGAAACAATGGGGGGGGGTTTTCCCCCCGAGTGGCCTGG
>NZ_JBMOWQ010000191.1:0-10640 GCF_049310485.1 Pseudomonas sp. GZD-209 | reverse complement strand
TAGCGCCCCCCCCCCCCCCCGGCCTTCCCTGGGGGATGGTCCCCTCCCCCCCGCGATGGGCCTTGAATCAAACGGTGCCGTAGCGCTTGCGCGCCTCGATCGCGAGCCCGCTACCGATGCTGCCGAAGATATTCCCTTCCACATGCCGCGCCTTGGGCAGCATCGCCGCCACGCTGTTGCGCAGTGCCGGGATGCCGCTGGAACCGCCGGTGAAGAACACCGTGTCCACCTGGCTTTCATTCACCCCAGCCCTGGCCAGCAGCTCGGTCACGCTGCCACGCACACGCTCCAGCAAGCCATCGATGGCATCCTCGAACAGCGCGCGGGTCAGCTCGGCGCAGAGCCCCGGCTCGATGCGGCCAAAGTCCACGCTACGGCTGTCACGGTCGGTCAGCTCGATCTTGCTGGCCTCCACTTCCATCGCCAGCCAGTGCCCGGCGCGCTCTTCGATCAGCTTGAACAGGCGGTCGATGCCCAGGGTGTCCTCGATGTCGTAGCGCATGTTGCCCAGCGCCAGCTGCGACTTCTGCGAGTACAGGGCGTTGATGGTGTGCCAGGTGGCCAGGTTGAGGTGGTAGCTGGTGGGCATCAGTGCGCCGCTCTTCATCCGGCTGCCGTAACCGAACAGCGGCATCACGCCCTGCAGGCTCAACTGCTTGTCGAAGTCGGTACCGCCGATGTGCACGCCGCCGGTGGCGAGGATGTCGTCCTGGCGCTCGTCCACCAGGTGACGCTCGGGCGACAGGCGGATCAGGGTAAAGTCCGAGGTACCGCCGCCGATATCGACGATCAGCACCAGCTCTTCACGGCTGATGCCCGACTCGTAGTCGAACGCCGCGGCGATCGGCTCGTACTGGAACGACACGTCCTTGAAACCGATCTTGCGCGCCACCTCGGCCAGGGTGTCCTCGGCCTCCTGGTCGGCAGCGGGGTCTTCATCGACGAAGAACACCGGGCGGCCCAGCACCACCTGGTCGAACTCGCGGCCGGCGGCGGCTTCGCCACGCTTTTTCAGCTCGCCGATGAACATGCCCAGCAGGTCCTTGAAGGGCAGGGCGCTGCCCAGCACGCTGGTGTCGTGCTTGATCAGCTTGGAACCCAGCAGGCTCTTGAGCGAGCGCATCAGGCGGCCTTCGTAGCCTTCCAGGTACTCGTGCAGGGCCAGGCGGCCGTACACCGGGCGACGTTCCTCGATGTTGAAGAAGACCACCGAAGGCAGGGTGATCTTGCCGTCTTCCAGGGCGATCAGCGACTCGACGCCCGGGCGGTGCCAGCCGACCGTGGAGTTGGAGGTGCCAAAATCGATGCCAAGGGCGCGGGCCGGGGATACGTCAGACATGAGGGGAAAGCTTCCGGAGGCAAAACGGCCGCGCAGTGTATGCCAGTTGGCTACAGAATCAAGACCGGTCGTCTGCCGTGAGGCAAAGCCAAGCGCACCTTGAAAGGCTATGCTTGGCCCCTATCTTCAGTTGCAACCTGCACTTTCACATTGGTGATCCACAGATGGACTTCAAAGACTATTACAAGATACTCGGCGTTGAACCGAGCGCGGACGAGAAGGCGATCAAGGCCGCGTACCGCAAGCTCGCGCGCAAGTATCACCCCGACGTCAGCAAGGAGCGTGACGCCGAGGACAAATTCAAGGAGGCCAACGAGGCCTACGAAGTGCTTGGCGACAAGGACAAGCGCGCCGAGTTCGACGAAATCCGCAAGTACGGTGGCCAGCACGGCCGGCCGTTCCAGGCCCCGCCTGGCTGGCAGAGCCGCGGCGGCAACGGCGGCGGCGGCGGTTTCGAGGGCGGCGACTTCTCCGACTTCTTCAGTTCGATCTTCGGCGCCCGGGGTGGCAACCCCTTCGGTGGTGGCGGCCGGCAACAGCGCAGTACCGGCAGACGAGGGCAGGACGTGGAACTGGAACTGGCGGTCTTCCTTGAAGAGACCCTGAACAACGAATCCAAGCAGATCAGCTTCCAGGTGCCGCAGACCAACGGCGCCGGGCAGCGCACCGGGTTCACCACCAAGACCCTGAACGTGAAGATCCCCGCCGGAGTGACCGACGGCGAGCGCATCCGCCTCAAGGGCCAGGGCGCGCCAGGTGTGGGCGGTGGCGCCAACGGCGACCTGTTCCTGACCCTGCGCATGGCCCCGCACCCGCTGTTCGATGTCGAAGGCCATGACCTGATCATCACCGTGCCGCTGGCCCCGTGGGAGGCTGCGCTGGGCGCGAAGGTGGCGGTGCCGACCCTGACCGGCAAGATCAACCTGACCATCCGCCCCGACAGCCAGAGCGGCCAGCGCCTGCGGGTCAAGGGCATGGGCCTGCTGAACAAACAGGGCGAGCGCGGCGACCTTTATGCGCAATTGAAAGTGGTAATGCCCGCCCAGTCCGACGCCGCCGCGCGCGAGCTGTGGACCCAGCTCTCCGAGAAAGCCGCGTTCAATCCGAGGACTCAATGGAGTAAGTGACCATGAGCAGCACCCTGATCGTTCAACTGGACATGCGTACCCTGTGCCAGGAGGCCGATGTCACGGCCGACTGGGTGATCGAGATCGTCGAGCACGGCATTGTTGAACCGTCGGGGCGAACGCCCGACGAGTGGCTGTTCGATGACCGCGCGCCGGTGACCTTGAAGCGCGCGGTGAAGCTGCATCAGGAGCTGGAGCTGGAGTGGGAAGGGGTGGCGCTGGCGCTGGAGTTGCTGGAGGAGGTGCAGCAGTTGCGCAGCGAGAACAGCATGCTGCGCCAGCGCTTGGGCAGGTTCACCCAGATGTGAGCGTTACAGCATCGGGGGGGGGAGAGAGGCACCACCCAAACACAACCCCACCAAGTGAGGGATGTGAGGTGGGCAACCCTCCTCCCACAGAACTCTTTGGGGCGGGGGGTGGGGCCTTCCCCCCCCCCGCGATGGCTACATCACCACTCTCAAGCAGCAGCCAGCACCTTGAAATACAACGCCGTCGCCCGATAAGCCCCATCCGGCCCACAGGCATAATCCGGGATCTCCCCCGCCTTGCTATACCCCTGCGCCCGATAGAACGCCTCCGCGCCGGAGCCAGCCTCGGTATCCAGATACAGCATCCCCCGCCTGATCCGCCGGGCATCGGCCTCCAGCGCATTCATCAGTTGCTGCCCCAACCCCCGTCGCCGCGCATGGCTATGCACCAGCAGTTTCTGCACCTCGGCCCGGTTCAGCCCGTTGGGCTTCAGGCACAGGCCCAGCTGCACGCTGGCCAGCACCTCATGGCCCTGGGCGATCACCCATAAAAGCTGCTCGCCACTGGCCAGGCGCGCCTTCACCTCATCGAAATAGGCATTGGCCTGCTGCTCGTCGATATCCGCCAGAAAGCCCACCGAAGCACCCTGTCGCACCGCATCCAGCAGCAGGGCCACCAGGCCCTCGCGGTAATAGGCCAGGCCTTCATGGGTGACGCGTTGCAGGTGGGCGGCGTTCATCGGGTTCAGCTCCTTGAGGGGGGAAGGGCGTTCTCGTCCAGATTCAGCTGCATGAAGGTCAGGTCCAGCCAACGGCCGAACTTCACGCCCACCTGGGCCATCTGCCCGGTGATGGCGAAGCCCAGGCGTTGGTGCAGGCGGATCGACGCAGCGTTGCCGCTCTCGATGGCGGCGACCATCACATGTTTGTCGCAAGCGCGCGCACGCTCGATCAGGGCTGCCATCAGGATCGGCCCCAGGCCTTTGCCACGCTGGTCGTCACGGATGTACACCGAGTGCTCGACGGTATGCCGGAAGCCTTCGAAGGGCCGCCAGTCGCCGAACGAGGCATAGCCCAGTACCCCGGTTTCATCGACTGCCACCAGGATCGGGTAGCCTTGCTGCGCGCGGGCCTCGAACCAGGCCTGGCGGTTGGCCAGGTCGACCGGGGTTTCGTTCCAGATCGCTGTGGTGTTGCGCACGGCGTCGTTGTAGATGTCGAGGATGCCTGGCAGGTCTTCGGCCAGGGCATCGCGCAGCGGGTAACTCATGACGGCATCTCGCAAGGGAAGTCTGAGCAGATTAAATGGTAACCAGGCCACGCACACCTTCGGCCTGCATGTTTTCGCCGCGCCCCTGCTGGACGATCTCGCCACGGGCCATCACCAGGTACTGGTCGGCCAACTCCTCGGCGAAGTCATAGAACTGCTCTACCAACAGGATGGCCATGTCGCCACGGTCGGCGAGTTTGCGGATCACCGCGCCGATCTCCTTGATCACCGATGGCTGGATGCCTTCGGTCGGTTCGTCGAGGATCAGCAGGCGCGGGCGGCTGGCCAGCGCACGGCCGATGGCCAGCTGTTGCTGCTGGCCGCCGGACAGGTCGCCGCCACGGCGCTGTTTCATCTGCTCCAGCACCGGGAACAGTTCGTAGATGAAGGGCGGTACTTGCCGTGCCGCGCGGGCGGGGAAGCGCGACAGGCCCATCAGCAGGTTTTCCTCCACCGTCAGGCGCGGGAAGATCTCGCGGCCCTGGGGCACGTAGGCGATGCCGGCCTGTACCCGTTGCTGCGGCTTGAGGGTGGTGATCGCTTTGCCTTCCCATTCCACGCGGCCCTCGCGGGCCGGCAGCAGGCCCATCAGGCAGCGCAGCAGGGTGGTCTTGCCCACGCCGTTGCGCCCAAGCAGGCAGGTGACCTCGCCGACCTTGGCCTCGAGGGACAGGCCGCGCAGGATGTGGCTGCCGCCGTAGTACTGGTGCAGTGAGTCGATTTTCAGCATGTTCTGCCCTTGTGTGATTTGAGCGTGGGAGCGGGCTTGCCCCGCGATGGCGTCAGGCCTGGAAATGATGTTGGCCGGGCTGGCGCAATCGCGGGGCAAGCCCGCTCCCACGCCACCCCCGCAGGCCTATCTACCGAGATACACCTCGACCACCCGCTCATCCGCCTGCACCTGCGCCAGCGATCCCTCCGCCAGCACACTGCCCTGGTGCAGCACCGTCACATGGTCGGCAATGCTGCCCACGAAGCCCATGTCGTGCTCCACCACCATCAGCGAATGCGTGCCCGCCAGCGACCTGAACAGCTCGGCGGTGAACTCGGTCTCGGCGTCGGTCATGCCCGCCACCGGCTCGTCCAGCAGCAACAACTGCGGCTCCTGCACCAGCAGCATGCCGATCTCCAGAAACTGCTTCTGCCCGTGGGACAACAGCCCGGCCGGGCGCTGGGCCAAGGGCAGCAGGCGCAAGGTGCTCAGCACCTCGTCGATGCGCTGGCGCTGCTCGCCACCCAAGCGCGCCGCCAGGCTGGCCCACACCGACTTGTCGGCCTTCAAGGCCAGCTCCAGGTTCTCGAACACCGTCAGTGCCTCGAACACCGTGGGCTTCTGGAACTTGCGGCCGATCCCGGCCTGGGCGATCTGGTATTCGCTCATGCGGGTCAAATCGAGGGTGTCGCCAAAGTAGGCGCTGCCGCTGTCGGGGCGGGTCTTGCCGGTGATCACGTCCATCATCGTGGTCTTGCCCGCGCCGTTGGGGCCGATGATGCAGCGCAGCTCGCCCACGCCGATGTACAGGTTCAGCCCGTTGAGCGCCTTGAAGCCGTCGAAGCTGACGCTGATGTCCTCCAGGCTCAGCACCGTGCCATGGCGGGTATCGAGCCCGGCCTTGCGCGCCTGGCCCAGGCCGATGGCGTCACGGCCGGCGCCCAGTTGGTCGAACACCGGTTCCAACATGAACTCAGGATGCACCGGGGGCACGCCTCTCATGGCTGGCTCCTTTTCTTCACAAGCCCGACCACACCCTTGGGCAGGTACAGGGTGACGATGATGAACAGCGCACCGAGGAAGAACAGCCAGTACTCGGGGAACGCCACGGTGAACCAGCTCTTCATGCCATTGACCAGCCCGGCGCCGAGCAGCGGCCCGATCAGCGTGCCGCGCCCACCCAGGGCCACCCACACGGCCGCCTCGATGGAGTTGGTCGGCGACATCTCGCTGGGGTTGATGATGCCCACCTGCGGCACGTACAGCGCCCCGGCCAGGCCGCACAGCACGGCGCTGAGCACCCACACCAGCAGCTTGAAGCCACGCGGGTCGTAGCCGCAGAACATCAAGCGGTTCTCGGCATCGCGCACCGCGGTGAGCAGCCGGCCGAACTTGCTGCGGGTGAGCTGCCAGCACAGGTACAGGCTGGCCAGCAGCAGGCCGACCGTGAGCAGGAACAGCACCGCGCGAGTGCCTTGCGCAGTAATGTCGAAGCCGAGGATGGTGCGGAAGTTGGTGAAGCCGTTGTTGCCGCCAAAGCCGGTCTCGTTGCGAAAGAACAGCAGCATGCCGGCGAAGGTCAGGGCCTGGGTCATGATCGAGAAGTACACGCCCTTGATCCGCGAGCGGAAGGCGAACCAGCCGAATACCAGCGCCAGCAACCCTGGCGCCAGCACCACCAGGCACAGGGCCCAGGCGAAGTGCTGGGTACCGGCCCAGTACCAGGGCAGCTCGTTCCACGACAGGAAGGCCATGAACCCCGGCAGGCCGTCGCCGGCTGCCTGGCGCATCAGGTACATGCCCATGGCGTAGCCACCGAGGGCGAAGAACAGCCCGTGCCCCAGGGACAGCAGCCCGGCGTAGCCCCACACCAGGTCCAGCGCCAGGGCGACGATGGCATAGCAGAGGATCTTGCCCACCAGCGTGAGGGTGTAGGCCGAGACCTGCAGTGCGTGCCCGTCGGGCAACAGCGACAGCAGCGGCAAGGCCAGCAACACCAGAACCACGGCGGCGCCGAGGGCCAGCGATAGCCGCGGCCCGGCCTTTTGTGCGGCAGTGACAAGCAGTGGCTGGTTCATCAGTCGATTACCCGTCCCTTGAGGGCGAACAGGCCTTGCGGGCGCTTCTGGATGAACAGAATGATCAGCGCAAGGATGAGGATCTTGCCGAGCACCGCACCGATCTGCGGCTCCAGCAGCTTGTTGGCGATGCCCAGCCCGAAGGCGGCCCAGAGGCTGCCGGCCAGTTGCCCGACACCGCCGAGCACCACCACCAGGAACGAGTCGATGATGTAGCTCTGGCCCAGGTCAGGCCCGACGTTGCCGACCTGGCTCAGGGCCACGCCGCCCAGCCCGGCGATACCGGAGCCCAGGCCGAAGGCGAGCATGTCGACGCGCCCGGTGGAGACCCCGCAGCAGGCCGCCATGTTGCGGTTCTGGGTCACTGCGCGCACGTTCAGGCCCAGCCGTGTGCGGTTGAGCAGCAGCCAGGTGAGCAGCACCACGGCCAGGGCGAAGGCGATGATGACGATGCGGTTGTAGGGCAGCACCAGGTTGGGCAGCAGTTGAATGCCGCCGGACAGCCAGGCCGGGTTGCTCACCTCGACGTTCTGCGCGCCGAAGATCAGGCGCACGGCCTGGATCAGCATCAGGCTGATGCCCCAGGTGGCCAGCAGGGTTTCCAGCGGGCGGCCGTACAGGTGACGGATCACCGTGCGCTCCAGGGCCATGCCCACCCCGGCACTGACGGCGAAGGCCACCGGCAGGGCGATCAGCGGGTAGAACTCGATCGCCCCCGGCGCGTAGCGCTGTACCAGCACCTGGACCATGTAGGTGCTGTAGGCGCCGAGCATCAGCATCTCGCCATGGGCCATGTTGATCACCCCGAGCAGGCCGAAGGTGATCGCCAGGCCTAGGGCCGCCAGCAGCAGGATCGAGCCCAGCGACAGGCCACTGAAGGCCTGGCCCAGCAGTTCGCCCACCAGCAGTTTGCGTTGCACCTGGGCCAGGCTGGTTTCGGCGGCGGTGCGCACGGCGGCATCGGTTTCGGCGTCCGGTTGCAGCAGCGCTTCGAGGCGGGTACGGGCCAGCGGGTCGCCGGTTTCGCCGAGCAGGCGCACGGCGGCCAGGCGCACGGCAGGTTCGCTGGCGCCCAGTTGCAGGTTGGCCAGGGCCAGGCCCAGGGCGGCATGGACGGCGGCGTCCGGCTCGGCGGCGAAGCGGCGGTCGAGGAAGGCCATCTGCGCCGGTTGCGCGGATTTTTGCAATTGCTGGGCGGCGGCCAGGCGGATCGCGGCCTGATCGCTGAGCAGTAGGTGGCTGGCCAGGGTGTTGTCGAGCAGACCGCGCAGGCGGTTGTTCAGGCGCAGCTTGCGGGTGTCGTTTTCGGCGATGCGGCCTTGGCGCAGGTTTTCCAGCAGCGGCAGGCGCGCGGCATCGGGTTGTGCGGCCCAGGTTTCGAGCAGGCTGGCCTGTTCGGCGGGTTTGGCGCTGAGGAAGAATTCGCCCTCGCTGGCTTGGCTGGCCAGGGGCAGTAGCAGCATTAGTGTGAGCAGGAGTCTGAGCATGCGGGCCATCCTGGAAATCGGCGGTGGATTCATCGCGGGGGGAGAACACCCCCCCACCCCCCCCCCCCAGAAGAGGGGGGGGGGGGGGGGGGGGGGGTTTTCCCAGCGGGGGGCCGTTTGCCTCTCCCCCACCACCCAAGCCCCCACACACCACTGCCTTGTTGGTGTTTGTCCCCTGCCTCCCTCCCCCCCCCCCCGCGATGGCGTCAGTTGCCCTTCACCGCATAGTCAGGCCGCTTGTCATTCCCCGGAATGAACGGGCTCCACGGCTGCGCCCGCAGCGGCTGTTCGGTCTGCCACACCACGCTGAACTGCCCGTCATCCTGGATCTCGCCGATCATCACCGGCTTGTGCAGGTGGTGGTTGGTCTTGTCCATGGTCAGGGTGAAGCCCGACGGCGCCTTGAAGCTCTGCCCGGCCAGCGCCTCGCGCACTTTGTCCACGTCCGTGGACTTGGCCTTCTCGGCGGCCTGCGCCCACATGTGGATGCCCACGTAGGTGGCTTCCATCGGGTCGTTGGTCACCGCCTTGTCGGCGCCCGGCAGGTTCTTGGCCTTGGCGTAGGCCTTCCAGTCGGCGACGAATTTCTGGTTGACCGGGTTCTCCACCGACTCGAAGTAGTTCCACGCCGCCAGGTGCCCCACCAATGGCTTGGTGTCGATGCCGCGCAGCTCTTCTTCACCCACCGAGAACGCCACCACCGGCACCTCGGTGGCCTTCAGGCCCTGGTTGGCCAGCTCTTTGTAGAACGGCACGTTGGAGTCGCCGTTGACCGTGGAGATGACCGCCGTCTTGCCGCCGGCGGAGAACTTCTTGATGTTGGCGACGATGGTCTGGTAATCGGCATGGCCGAACGGGGTGTACACCTCTTCGATGTCCTTGTCGGCCACGCCCTTGCTGTGCAGGTAGGCGCGCAGGATCTTGTTGGTGGTGCGCGGGTACACGTAGTCGGTGCCCAGCAGGAAGAAGCGCTTGGCGCCGCCGCCGTCTTCGCTCATCAGGTATTCCACCGCCGGGATCGCCTGCTGGTTGGGCGCAGCACCGGTGTAGAACACGTTCGGCGACATCTCTTCACCCTCGTACTGCACCGGGTAGAACAGCAGGCCGTTGAGTTCTTCGAACACCGGCAGCACGGATTTGCGCGACACCGAAGTCCAGCAGCCGAACACCACGGCCACCTTGTCCTGGGTCAGCAGCTGGCGGCTCTTTTCGGCGAACAGCGGCCAGTTGGACGCCGGGTCCACCACCACCGCTTCGAGCTGCTTGCCGTTGACCCCGCCCTTGGCGTTGATCTCGTCGATGGTCATCAGCGCCATGTCCTTGAGCGAGGTCTCGGAAATCGCCATGGTGCCCGACAGCGAATGCAGGATGCCGACCTTGATGGTCTCGGCGGCCTGGATGCTCCAGCTCAGGCCCATCGCCGCGATCGATGCGCTGAGGGTGAAGGCCTTGATCAGACTGCGTCGCTTCATTTGGTCACTCCGATGTGAGGGTTGTGGTGCTGGCAGGTCGGAGATTGCAAAGGCTGTGCCGAGCGGCGGAAGGCTTGTGATAGAGCGGTTGTGCGACGAATCGGGGCGTTTGGGGCGTCCAGGATGGTGCTTGCCGGATTGGCCTGCACAGGATTGGGGCCTGGGGCTGTGAACACTTTTGACACATAAGCGGTACTTGAGTACCGTGCCGCACCGCAGTAGTTTCTGCGGTTCGGGATTGGCGTCCCGCTGTCAGAACCGGACACATCGCTTGTGCGATCGCGTGTCCTGCATGGTTGCACCCGTTATGGGCGGAGCCGTGTGCGGGAGCCTTCGGGCTCACCGGGCCTTCTGACCGGCACGCCAACCCGCACGGCTCCGTCCACCCATATTGGCGTGTGGGCACGGAGAGACACTTCAGAAAGCTGCAAGGAGTCGCACCATGCTCAAGAAGATCGTTCCAGATCCACCGTTCGCGCCTGTCGCTGGCGCACCTCTCATCGATGCCCCTCAGCGAGAGGTGCAGCCATGAACCCGGAATCGCGGGTCAATCCCGCCATTTGCAAACCCCGTCCCGTTACCGCCTGTTCCCATTTCGGCACCTGCAATCACGCCCATGACCCGATGCTTTCGGTGCATGCCGGGGTCGATAGCGAGGATGCGCTGGTGTGCGCCGTGGCGGCGTTGAAGGCGGCGTATGAGACCAATGCTGCCGCGTTGGAGAAGGCGGGGGAGCCGTTGCGCAGTTTGCTGACGGCTACGGAGAACTCGCTGGAGAAGGGGTTGGCGTTGGCCGAGGCCGTGCTTGAAGGGTTGGAGCAAGGCTAGCGGGCCCCATCGCGGGGGGGGGGGGGGGGGGGGGGGGTAAGAAACCACAAAAAGAAGTGGGGGGGTTGGTGTGTGAAAG
>NZ_JBMOWQ010000190.1:0-1709 GCF_049310485.1 Pseudomonas sp. GZD-209 | reverse complement strand
TTGAGTGGCAACCCCTCCCCCCCGCTAACCCAACAAGGGGGGTGGGGGGTTGTCCTCCCCCCGCGATGGGTTCAGGATCAGCTGTTCGACGCCCCACGCACCGCCGCACGCGGCTGGCGCTTGCTGCGCACAAACTGATAGGTCACCGCCAGCAGCACAAACCAGATCGGCGTCACTACCAGCGCCTGGCGGGTATCGTCACGCAGGCTCAGCAGCACCAGGATGCCGGCGAAGAACACCAGGCACACGTAGCACATGAAGCGCCCGCCGGGCATCTTGTAGTTCGAGGCTTCATGCAGCGCCGCACGGTTCTTGCGGTAGCTCAGGTACGACAGCAGGATCAGCGTCCAGACGAACATGAACAGCACCGCCGACACCGTGGTCACCAGGGTGAACGCCTCGACCACGTCGGGCACCAGGTAGATCAGCACCGCGCCCAGCAGCAGACAGGCGCAGGAGAAGTACAGGCCGTTGGCCGGCACCGCACGGCGCGAGAGTTTTTCGAAGGCCTTGGGCGCATCGCCTTCCTGGGCCAGGCCGAACAACATGCGGCTGGTGGAGAACACCCCGCTGTTGGCCGACGAGGCCGCCGAGGTGAGCACCACGAAGTTGATGATGCTCGCCGCCGCCGGCAGGCCGGCCAGCATGAACAGCTCAACGAACGGGCTCTTGCCCGGCACCACGTCGCGCCATGGCGTGACCGCCATGATCGCCACCAGCGCCAGCACGTAGAACACGATGATGCGGATCGGGATCGAGTTGATTGCCCGGGGCAGGGTGCGCTCGGGGTTTTTCGCTTCAGCGGCAGTGGTGCCCACCAGCTCGATGCCGACGAAGGCGAACACGGCAATCTGGAAGCCGGCGAAGAAGCCCATCAGGCCGTGGGGGAACATGCCGCCGTCGTTCCACAGGTTGGCCAGGCTCGCGGTGTCGCCGCCGGGCGACTGGAAGCCGGTGATGACCATGTACAGGCCGGTGACCACCAGGCCGAGGATGGCGACGATCTTGATCAGGGCGAACCAGAACTCCATCTCGCCGAACAGCTTCACCGTCACCAGGTTCAGCGACAGCAACAGTGCCACGCAGCTGAGCGCGGGGATCCACTGCGGCATGTCGGGGAACCAGAACTGGGTATAGGCGGCGATCGCCACCACGTCGGCGATGCCGGTGACCACCCAGCAGAACCAGTAGGTCCAGCCGGTGAAGTAGCCGGCCCAGGGGCCGAGCAGGTCGGCGGAGAAGTCGATGAACGATTTGTAGTTGAGGTTCGACAGCAGCAGTTCGCCCATGGCGCGCATGACGAAGAACAGCATGAAGCCGATGATCATGTAGACGAAGATGATCGACGGGCCGGCCAGGCTGATGGTCTTGCCCGAGCCCATGAACAGGCCGGTGCCGATGGCACCGCCAATGGCGATGAGCTGGATGTGGCGGTTGGTCAGGTTGCGTTGCAGGTGCTGGTCTTCAGCAGGGGTGGAGGAGGTCCGGGTCATAGGCTGCATTCCATTGAGGGTCAGTCTTCTTGTCAGAGGTAGCCGGGTAGGCTAACACGCCCGTTCCAGATGGGGGGCGCGACAGATCGACACGATTTTGGCGATGCAGCCTGGTGCTCGGCATGATCGGAATCAATGGTTGCCCGTGCCGGCCTCTTCGCGGGGCAGGCCCACCACCCCAAACCAACAACAAAAGAGGAGGGGGGAGGAGGGTTG
>NZ_JBMOWQ010000189.1:0-10181 GCF_049310485.1 Pseudomonas sp. GZD-209 | reverse complement strand
CTTCGCGGGGCAAGCCCGCTCCCACGCCAATCTCACAGGGCAGGCGTGGGAGCGGGCTTGCCCCGCGATTGCGACATCAGGCCCTGACCATCACCCGGCGCCTCACCACCAGGCTATCCACCACCCACATCACCACCATCGACACCCCCACCAGCGGGAACGCCACGCCCAGCACCACCATCACCCCCACGGCGGTCTTCCAACGCGGCAGGTCATGGCGCAGCGGCGGTACGCCCAGGCCGCTGGCGGGCTTGCGCTTCCACCACATCACCAGCCCGCTCACCGACCCCAGCAGGATCATCAGGCACACCAGCAGGATGACGATCTGGTTCAGCGGCCCGAACATCTTGCCCTCGTGCAGCATCACGCCAAGCTCGGTGGCGCGGGCCACCGGGCTGTAGTCCTGCCAGCGCACGTCGGCCAGCACCTTGCCGGTGTATTGATCGACATGCAGGGTGGCATCGTTGCGCGGGTCGTCGGCGAACACCGCGATGGTGAACACACCGTCGGCCGTGGTTGGCAGGGTGATGCTGTAACCCGGCGCGACCTGGCGCAGGGTGGCGACATCCTCGACCTGCTGCAGGCTGACCTGCGGCGCGGCGGGTGCCTGGTCGGCCATGTGATGGCCGGCGTGCTCGGCATGCGCGCCGGACACCGGCATCGGGGTGTTTTCCAGCGCCCAGGGCACGGTCTGGCGGTGGGCGTCGTTCAGCTCGCCCGCCTGCTTGTCCGACTTCGGCACGTCGTTCCACATGGCCGCCGGGAAGCGGTTCCACAGGTCGGCGTACTGCTTGCCCCACAGGCCGGTCCAGGTCATGCCGCTGATCAGCATCAGCAGCAACAGGGCCGAACCCCAGAAACCGGTGACCGCGTGCAGGTCGCGCCACAGCACCCGGCCGCGTGCGCTGAAGCGTGGCCACAGCACCCCGGCGCTGCTGCGCCCGCGTGGCCACCACAAATAGAGGCCGGACACGACCAGGACGGTGCCCCAGCCGGCCGCCAGTTCCACCAGCCGGTCACCGAGCGTGCCGACCATCAGCTCGCCATGCAGGGCGCGGGCGATGGCTTGCAGGTTCTGCTTGCCGTCCTGCTCGCCCAGCACCTTGCCGCTGTACGGGTCGACGAACACATTGAGTTCGCGCCCGCCGTCGTGCACCACGAACTGCGCGCTGCGCTCGGCGTCCAGTGGCGGCAGGTACTGGCCCACATGCCCTTGTGGATAAGCCTGGCGCACGTTGGCCAGCAGGGTGTCGGCGTTTTGCCGGTGGTGGCCGGCCTCGACCACCATCAAGTCGCGGTACATCAGCGGGTCGAGCTGTGGCTTGAACAGGTAGATGATCCCGGTGATCGCCAGCAGGATCATGAACGGCGCGACGAACAGCCCGGCATAGAAATGCCAGCGCCAGGCCAGGTTGTAGAACGATACGTTTGGTTTGCTCATGGGAGCCTCCCGTAGACCTGAGTTGGGCGCGGTCAGGCCCCGCGCCCGTTTGTTGTTGTCAGAAGCTGAAGTCGACCTTGGTCCAGAAGGTCCTGCCTGGCTCGTTCACCGGCGGTGTACTGCTGGCCGGGTAGCCGAACCCGGCGTTCCCTGCCAGGTTCAGGTGCTCGGCGTAGGCCTTGTCGAACAGGTTGTCGACGCCCGCGCTGAGCTTGAGGTTGTTGTTGATCTTGTAGGCGCCGTTGAGCGAGAACACGCCGAAGCCGGCGCTCTTGCCGTAGTCCTTGCCCACCACGTTGCCCTGGTTCTCGGCAATGCGGTTCTGCTCGGCCACCAGCCGCCACAGCGTGCCGACGCTCCAGGCGTCACGGCTGTAGCTCAGGCCCAGGCGGCTTTCCAGGGGTGGCATCTGCGGCAGCGCCTTGCCGTCGCTGCTGTTCTTGCCCCAGGCGTAGGCCAGGGTGGCGTCGGCCTTCCAGTTTTCCGTGAGCTTGTAGGCCGCGCCCAGCTCGCCGCCCATGATGCGGGCGTCGATGTTCTGTGCCTGGGAGGTGTAGCCACCCATCATGCTGCGGCGGTAGTCGAACAGGATGTAGTCGCGCACCTGGCCGACGTAGCCCGAGGCCCAGGCCTCGAGGCGTTCGCCCTGGTACTGGATGCCGAAGTCGAGCTGGGTGGTCTTCTCAGGCTTGATGCCGTCGAAGGCGTTCGCCGAGCCGGCCGGGGCCAGCTTGGGCGAGAACAGCTCCCAGTAGTCGGGGAAGCGCTGGGCATGGCCGAGGCCGATGTAGGTGGTCGCGGGGATTGCCGCCAGGTCGTGCTCATAGCGCACGAAGCCGCTGGGCAGGGTGTCGGCACGGGTGTCACCCTGGGTCGGGCTGGCCTTGCGGAAGTCACGGGCCGAGGCACGGTCCAGGCGGGCGCCGGTGATCAGGCGGTCTTCGCCTGTGGCGTACCAGGTCAGTTCGCCGAAGGCGCCGTAGTTGTGGAAGTCGGCGTCCTTGGTCCAGGGTTGGCCCTTGTGCGCGTCGATGCCCATGCCGCCGCGCTGGCGGTGCTCGTTGGTCTGTGCGTCGATGCCGCTGATCAGCTGCACGTCGGCCCAGCGCCAGGTGGCCTTGATCCGTGCGCCCATGGTGCGGCGGTCGACGTTGCTGACCATGGGCATGCCCATCATGCCGGTGCCCGACGGGGTGCGCAGGCTGTAGTTGTCCATCACGTGGTCGGCGTAGTTGTAGTAGACCTGCGCCTCGACCTTGTCGAGCACTTCGCCGAGGTTGGACTTTTCAAAACGCAGGCCGAGGCTTTCGCGCTTGAACTGCGAGCCGTCCATGCCGCGCCCGGCAGAACGGGCCTCGCCGTCGCCCTTGCCGGCGGTCAGCTCCAGCAGGGTGTCGGCGTCCGGTGTCCAGCCGACGGTGGCATCACCGTTCCACTTGTCCCAGCGCGAGGGCACGGTGTCGCCGTTGCCGTCATCGAAGTCGTCGGAGTGCGACTGGTTGCCGATGAAGCGCACATAACCCAGCTGGTTGCCGGCGGCGGCGTCGAGCACCTTGTCGAAGCGGCCATTGGAGCCGACCAGCACGCTGCCGTTGACCCGGCTGCCGAGCTCGCCGAACTTTTCCGGTTCACGCTCGAAGAGGATGGTCCCGGCGGAACCACCGGGGCCCCAGATCACGCTTTGCGGGCCCTTGATCACGGTGAGGCGGTCGTAGGTTTCCGGCGAGATATACGAAGTTGGCGCATCCATGCGGCCGGGGCAGGCGCCGAGCATCATGCCGCCGTTGGTGAGGATGTTCAGGCGCGAGCCGAACATGCCACGCAGCACCGGGTCACCATTGGTGCCGCCGGCGCGGATCACCGAGAACCCAGGGATGGTCTTGAGGTAGTCGGCGCCGTCGCTGGCCGGCACCGGCTGGCGTGGGTCCTTGGGGTTGGTGACCACGGTCAGTGGCGAGCTGGGGGCGATGGCGGTGATCACCGTCGGGCTCAGCTCGGCAGCGTCGTGGGTGTGGCCTTCGTGGCCGGTTTCGGCGGCCACGGCCAGCGGTGCGAGCAGTGAGCCGCACAGCAGGGCGATGGTCCCGCGCAGGGAAAGGGCAAAAACAGGGGTACAGCCGGACATAGTGATTCCAGTCGATCAGTCGTGAGTCAGCGCGAAGCCTCCTGGCTTCGGGCAGTAAAAAGTGGTTTCAGACGACGATCGAGATGGGGGGCGCGCGGCTGCGCGCGCCGGGGAATACAGCCTGCCGGGCATGGCCCTGGCGCGTGGCGACGGGGAGGTGGACGGGTGGGAGTACGCTGCCCGCGGTAAGCGGGCTGAGGGTCTGGGGCAGGGCGGGGCAGTTGAACAGCAGGCTGCAGTAGCCGCACTTTTCCCACATCACATGCAGCTGGCCATCGTTGCCGTGGCCCTGGTGATGATCGTGGCCATGCTCCATGGGCATGGCCATCGACATGTCCATCGGCATGGACATGCCGGCGTGGTGCTCCATCGGCATCGACTGGGAAACCAGTGGGCCGATGAAGATCATCCACATGGCGAACAGGCTCAGCCAGCCGCCACCGACGCGCCTGCGATCAGGGCGGGTGCTGCGGGTTGAGCTGTTGCGCGGCAGGCTCATGGTGAGCGCCTGTCAGCTGATCAGTGTGCGTGTTCGTGCGACGCGGGCTGGTCGGCCGGTGGCTGCTTCTGCACGGCGACGTCGACGGTGACGTCACCGGCTTTTTCGAAGTGCAAGGTCAGCGGGAAGCGCTTGCCGTCCGTGAGCAGGCTGCGGTCCTTGGGCTGCATGATCATCACGTGGTAGGCGCTGGGGGCGAACACCACATCCTTGCCGGCCGGCACCACGACGCTTTGCACGTGCTGCATCTTCATGGCGCCGGCGGCGCTCATCACGTGTTCGTGCAGCTGGGCGTCGTCGGTGATGGGGCTGTCCACCGAGAGCAGGCGGTCATCGGCCTTGCCGTTGTTGTGCACGACGAAGTAGGCCGCCACGTTGGGCGCGTTCGGCGGCAGCTCCAGCGACCAAGGGTGGGCGATGTGCAGGTCGCCTGCTTTGTATTCATGGGCATTGGCATAGACGCCGGGCAGCAGCAGGGCGGCCAGGACAAGGGCTTGCTTGAGCATGGGTGAATCTCCGGTCTGTTCAGGTTCTGATGCACAGCGTAGTGAACATCAGGCCAGCGGAGAGGCACGGGGATTGAGCGCGGGCCATAACTGGCGCGGCGTGGGCTGGTAGTCGGCGAGGTGCGGGATGTGCCCGGCCAGCAGCAACGGCGGGTTGTGCAGTTGTGGCGGGTAGCCGGGCAAGGCCAGCAAGGGCGCGGCGCCCGAGCAGCACCAGCAGTTCATCATGCTGGCGCTGTCATCGCTTTGCGGGCCGAGGTCGATCTTGGCCAGGGCCTGTACATCGACCTTGGCCTTGTTCGCCATGCTCGAACAGAAAGCCCCCCACAGCAGCTGTTCTGCCGGGCCCTTGGGCGCGGCAGAGGACAGCGGCATGGCCAGCAGGTTGAACAGCACTGCAAGGCAGGCTATCCAGGCGATGTGCCGACGTGGGGGCATGGAGAGATCCGGTCAGGAATCGTGGGGGGTATTGTACGGCGGAGTATAGGTAAAAATGCCGGGGTGCGGTGAAGTGCCGCACCTGGGGCAGATCACCGCACGTTCGTGGGAGCGGGCATTGTGGGAGCGGGCTTGCCCCGCGATGGGGCCAGGCCTGGGAATGATGTTGCCCGGGCGGGCCCCATCGCGGGGCAAGCCCGCTCCCACAACCCCTGCTCCCACAACCCCTGCTCCCACAACCCCTGCTCCCACAACCCCTGCTCCCACAATCCCCGCTCCCGCAGGGCCGGTGATGTCAGGCCTTGGCGCGGCCCATCAAACCGCGCACGGTCTCTTGCAGGTCCGCAGGCAGCACAACGACTTTCGAATTGTCGCTGGCAGCCAGGTTCTCCATCGCGCCGATGTAGCGCTCACCCAGCAGGTACATGGCCGGCACCGTCTCGCTGCCCACCGCTTCTTTCACCAGGGTGATCGCCCGTGCCGAGGCCTCGGCCAGGTTGACCTGGGCTTCGGCATCCAGCTTGGCGGCTTGCAGGCGTGCCTCGGCTTCGAGAATGGCGGCCTGCTTGTTGCCTTCGGCGCGGGTCACATCGGCTTTACGCTCACGCTCGGCGGCAGCCTGGCGCTCCATGGCGGTCTGCATGCTCGGCGATGGCTTGATGTCCTGGATCTCTACCGAGCGCACGGTCACGCCCCAGTCTTCGGTCTGCTCGGACATCGCCTCACGCAGGCGCGCCTTGATCTGCTCGCGGCTGGACAGCGCTTCGTCCAGCTCCATGGCGCCGACGATGGCGCGCAGCGAAGTCATGGTCAGGCTGGTGACGGCGAACGAGAAGTTCTGCACACCGTAGGAGGCTTTCTGTGGGTCGACGACCTTGGCGAAGCACAGGGCGTTGGCGACGATCACCGCGTTGTCCTTGGTGATGATCTCCTGCTGTTGCACGTCGAGGATGATGTCCTTGGTCGGCAGGCGGTAGGCAACCACGTCCATGTACGGGATGACGATGTTCAGGCCGGGCTTGAGGGTGCTGTGGTAGCGGCCCAGGCGTTCGACGATCCATTCCTCGCCCTGAGGCACGATGCGCACCCCCTTGAACACGGTGATCAGGACGAATACGGCGAGGGTGGCGACGACGATGAGGCTGGTCATTTTTGCGAACTTCCTTTTAGTGCGGATTCAAGCCCGGGTGACCCGGGCGGTATTGCCTTCGATGGCGGCCAGGCGAACACGCTCGCCGGCGGGGATGTCGCTGTCGGCGACGCAGGTCCATTCCTCGTTGCCGAGGATCGGCTTCTGGAAGCGCACGCGGCCTTTCTGGAATTGCGAGACGCTGGCGGTCAGCAGGCCGACCTCGCCGATCACGCTGTCGGCGGTCCAGCGTACGTCCGCTTTCTTGCGGCGGAACACTTTGAACCACAGCACGGTGGTGATGGACGAGAACACTACCCACAGCAGCCCTTGCATATCCAGTTGCAGGCTGGGGGCGAGCAGCGTGATGAACGACACCAGCACGGCGCCGATGCCGAACCAGAGAATGAAGAAGGTGGGGAGCACCAGTTCCAGCAGGATCAGGGCCACGCCGAAGACGAGCCAGATCCACCATTGCATTTCCATATGGGTGGAGCCTTCCAGTAGAGGGGGGGTGAGTTTACGGCAAGAGCGGCGGGTGGGGCCATCGGTTGGGTGTGGCTCTGTGTTTCATGGAGTTTGTGTCAGGGCTGACAGGTGTTCGGCGAAAGATATGCAGCGCAGCCAGGTGTTCGCCGAAGGTTTTACAGCGCCTGTGAGATCGAGCGCCGCCCGCGCGGCGCATCGCGGGACAAGCCCGCTCCCACATTTGTTTCGGGCCAGTCTTTCCTGTGCCATTACCTGGTCCGCCTTGTTGGTACGACGCGCTTTTGGCGTGGTCGCTAACGCTGCTCCACATGACTCAAGGCATGCACCAAGGCGGGCAGCGGTACTTTCACAGGACTCATTGGCCCGAAACAGATGTGGGAGCGGGCTTGTCCCGCGATGCGCCGCGCGGGCGGCGCTCGATCTCAAGAGCGCTGCATATCTATCGGCGAACACTTGTCAGCCCTGACGCGATATGTCTCCAGCGCCTCCAGCAGCACCTCAGGCCTTTCGAAAACCCGCTCCACCTCCGGCAACACCGGCCGCCTGAGCACCAACACAGGCACCCCCCGCTCCCGCGCCACCTCCAGCTTCGGCTCGGTGGCCGCGCTGCCGCTGTTCTTGCTCACCAGCACATCGATTTGCCGGCGTTCGAACAGCGCGCGCTCATCGTCGATACGGAACGGCCCACGCGCACCGATCACCTCGCAGCGCTCATTACCCGGGCAAGCGTCGAGGGCACGAAGGGTCCAGAACTGATGCAAAGGAATCTCGTCCAGATGTTGCAGCGGCTCGCGCCCAAGGGTAAACAGCGGTCGCTGGAACGGCGCCAGTGCCTCGATCAACTCATCCCAGCCCGCCACCTCGCGCCAGTCGTCCCCCGGTTGCGCCTGCCAGGCCGGGCGCCTGAGCGCCCAACAGGGAATGCCGGCCATGGCCGCGGCCTGTGCGGCGTTTTGGCTGATCTGCGCGGCATAGGGGTGAGTGGCATCTACCAGCAGCTCGATGCCTTCCTCACCCAGGTAACGCGCCAGGCCCTCGGCGCCACCGTAGCCGCCGACCCGAACCTGGCAGGCCAAATCCTGGGGCACGCGGCCGATGCCGGCGAGGCTGTATACATGCTGCGGCCCAAGCGTGCGGGCGATGGCCAGGGCCTCGGTAACCCCGCCCAGCAGCAGGATGCGCCCCTTCATTGCACACCCGCCTTGCCGACGATGCCGCCCTGGCGGTCGATGGCAAACACTTCCACCTGCACCTGGGCCGGCACCACGCTGCGGGCGAAGGCCAGCGCATGGCGGCAGACTTCGTCGCCCAGGGCGATACCGGCGGCGTGGGCCAGGGCGAGGGCCTGCTGACTGGTGTTGGCGCCGACGATGGCCGTTTGCAACGCTGCGTCTGCGCCAATGTCGGCGGCCCAGCCGGCCAGCTGTGGCAGGTCGATGCTCGAATGGCGGCTGTGCAGGTCCATGTGCCCGGCAGCCAGCTTGCTGATCTTGCCGAAGCCGCCGCACAGGCTCAGGCGTGGCACCGGCACCTTGCGCAGGTGCTTGAGCACGGCGCCGACGAAGTCGCCCATCTCGATCAGGGCGATTTCGGGCAGGCCGTACACCCGGCGCATGGTGTCTTCGCTGGCGTTGCCGGTGCACGCGGCGATATGGGTGTAGCCGTTGGTGTGGGCAACATCGATGCCTTGGTGGATCGAGGCGATATAGGCTGCGCAGGAGAACGGTCGGACGATGCCGCTGGTGCCGAGGATCGACAGCCCGCCGAGGATGCCCAGGCGCGGGTTCATGGTCTTCAGGGCCAGGGCTTCACCGTCGCGGACATTGACCGTGACTTCGAAACCACCGGCATAGGCGCATTCGTTTGCCAACTGCTGCAAGTGCTCGCTGATCATCCGCCGCGGCACCGGGTTGATCGCGGGCTCGCCAACACCCAGCACCAGGCCCGGACGGGTCACGGTCCCCACGCCTTGCCCGGCGACAAAGCGGATGCCGGGCTCGGCGAGCAGGCGCACCTGGCTGTACAACAGCGCCCCATGGGTGACATCCGGATCGTCGCCGGCATCCTTGAGCGTGCCGGCCTCGGCGCCGTGTGCGCAGGCGCGGCAGAACTCCAGGCGCATCTCTACCACCTTGCCCTTGGGCAGGGTGATGTGCACCGCATCATGGTGCTGGCCGGTCAGCAGCAGGCGTGCTGCCGCAAGGCTGGTGGCGGTGGCGCAGCTGCCAGTGGTCAGGCCGCTGCGCAGGGGCGCGGGTTGTTCTCGGGTTTCTTCACGCATCGAGAGGCTTGACCACGTCGAGCAGGGTGATCGGCAGCGCCTGGCGCCAGGTGTCGAAACTGCCCAGCGGCTGGGTGTGGGCGATATGGATGCGGGTCAGTTCGCCGCCATGCAGTTCGCGGAACTGCGCCAGGGCGACTTCGCTCTGCAAGGTCACGGCATTGGCCACCAGCCGCCCGCCAGGGCGCAGGCGCTCCCAGCACAGCGCCAGCACGCCTTCGCCGGTGACGCCGCCGCCGATGAAGATCGCATCGGGGCGCTCCAGCTCGTGAAGCGCCTGCGGGGCCTTGCCACGAATCAGCTGCAGGCCGGGTACGCCCAGGGCATCGCGGTTGTGTTCGATGAAGCCCTGGCGGCCTTCGTCGGCCTCGATGGCCAGGGTGCGGCAGCTGGGGTGGGCACGCATCCACTCGATGCCGATCGAGCCGCAGCCGGCGCCCACGTCCCACAGCAGTTCGCCGGGCTGCGGCGCCAGGCGGGCCAGGGTGATGGCGCGCACATCGCGTTTGGTCAACTGGCCGTCATGACGGAAGGCGCTGTCCGGCAGGCCGGCGACGCGGGGCAGGCGCGGGGCATCGGCGCTGGCCTGGCAATCGATGGCGACCAGGTTCAGCGCGGCGATATCGGCGTGCGGCCAGTCTTCGGCCGTGCCGCTCAGTTGGCGCTCCAGTGGCCCGCCGAGATGCTCGAACACCTGCAGGCGGCTCGGGCCGAAGCCGCGTTCGCGCAGCAGCGCGGCGATGGCGGCCGGGCTGTGTTGGTCGTTGCTCAGCACCAGCAGGCGCAAGCCGCTGAACAGGTGGGCATTGAGCGCGGCCAGCGGGCGGGCGACCACCGAGACCACCTGCACGTCCTGCAATGGCCAGCCCAGGCGGGCGGCGGCGAGGGCGCAGGAGGAGGGCATTGGCAGCACCTGCATCTCGCTGCTGGGCAACTGGCGCGCCAGGCTGGCGCCGACGCCGTAGAACATCGGGTCGCCGCTGGCCAGTACGCACACCGGCTGGCCGCGCAGGGCCAACACCGGCTCCAGCGAAAACGGGCTGGGCCAGTGGAGCTGCTCGGCGCTCGCGCAGTGGGGCAGCAGGGCCAGCTGGCGCGGGCTGCCGACGATGTGCGCGGCCGCCAGCAGGGCACGTCGGGCCTGCTTGCCCAAGCCGCTGAAGCCGTCTTCGCCGATGCCTATAACTGTGAGCCAGGGGGCCATGTGTTTCGTTCCGCCAATGTTGGAGCCGCTTCGCGCCTCTTCGCGGGTAAACCCGCTCCCACAGGTGCA
>NZ_JBMOWQ010000188.1:0-33693 GCF_049310485.1 Pseudomonas sp. GZD-209 | reverse complement strand
CCCCGCGATGGCGTGGATAGTGCACAGCTGTATGGTGTAAACCTATTTCAGGACAAGACGCTCAGCCTTTGCGTGTGGTCCGGCTCAACTGCCCATCCACCCCCACCGGCACCTCGCCCGCCAGGGTGACCCGGCGCACCACGCGTGGCTGGGTGCCATAGTCGTCCACCGCGTAGTGCTGGGTCGCGCGGTTGTCCCAGATCGCCACATCCCCCGCCTGCCAGCGCCAGCGCACGGTGTTCTCCAGGCGCGTCACATGCCCCTGCAACACCGCGAACAGGTGCTGTGAGTCGGCCAGCGAATAGCCCTTGATGCGTTTGACGAAATGCCCCAGCTGCAGCGCCCGCTCGCCGCTGATCGGGTGCACCCGCACCACCGGGTGCTCGGTTTCGTACACCGTCGAGGTGAACACCTTGCGATAGCGTTCGAGCTTGGCCGGGTCCACGTCCGGCTTCACGCTGGCGTAGTCGTACTCGTTGCTGTGCACCGCCCAGAGCTGGTCGGCCAGCGCACGCAGGGGGTCCGGCAGCTCCTGGTAGGCGGCGGCGGTATTGGCCCACACCGTGTCGCCACCCGAAGCCGGGGCCACCACGCTGCGCAGGATCGAGGCCTTGGGGTAGGCGTCGACGAAGGTCACGTCGGTGTGCCAGGAATTGGCCCGCTGGCCCTCGGCGCCATCCAGCTGGAGCAAGTAACTGGTGCCGTCCACCACCGGCACCGTGGGGTGGGCGATCGGCTCGCCCAGCAGCTGGGCGAAGGCCTCCTGGCCGATGTCGTCGAGGTGGTCCTGGCCGCGGAAGAAGATCACCTTGTGCTGCACCAGCGCCGCCTGGATCGCGTCGATGGTGGCCGGGTCGAGGTCGGCGGACAGTTTGACGCCACGGATCTCGGCGCCGATGCGCCCGGCGACGGGGTGGATATCCAGCTCAAGGGTATGTGGCGCGGTAGCCAGTGCGGCGTTGCTCATGGTCGTGGTCCTCACGGTTTTTGTCGGGGTTTTGAATCAGCGGGCGGCCTGCACGGCCTGGTCCTGTCGCAGGGCGGCATCGAGGAAGCGCGGTTCTACCCACTCGCTTACCTGGAAATCCCGGCGGATCAGGCGCTCCTTGGCGGCCAGGTCCACGCCCTGTTGCAGCAGGCTGACGAAGCCAGCGTCCAGGCGCGGGTCGAAATAGGCGGCAAGGTTTTCCTGGGCCAGGTCATCGCGCAGGATGCTCTTCGGCCAGTTGGCGGTGGTGGCCACAAGGTCGATGTAGGCGTCGCGGTTGTGCTCGTCGCGCAGCCACTTCACCGCCTGCAGCTGGGCATTGACCAGGCGCTGCACCAGTTCGGGGTGCTGGCGGATGAAGTCGCCGGTACCCAGCAGCACCGCCTGGGTGCTGCCGGCGCCCTTGAGGTCGCGGGAGTTGACCGGCAGCTCGACCAGGCCGCGTTCGCGCAGCGACAACAGGTTGGACAGGCCCCAGGTGGCGTCGATCTGCTTGGCCGCCAGCGCGGCGTTGGCGGCGTTGAAGTCCAGGTTGATGACTTTCAGCTCACGCTCGGACAGCCCCTGGCTGGCCAGGGCGCTGGCGAACGACAGCTGGTTGGCGGTACCGCGGAACACCGCCACGCGCTTGCCCTTGAGGTCTGCCAGGCTGTGGATGCCCGAGCCCGGCACCACGCCGAGGTAGCTCTTCACCCCGCGCACACCGGCCGACAGCACGCGGGTGTCCAGGCCATTGGCCTTGCCGATGATGGCGGCCAGGTCACCCAGGTAGGCGAAGTCGGCCTGGCCGTTGGCCAACGCCTCGTTGACCACGGGGCCGGCGCCCTTGAAGAAGCGCCAGTCGATACGGATGCCGTCCTTGGCAAACTCTTTTTCCAGCAACTGCTGGTCACGCAATACATCGACCACGCCACCGGCGCTGGGCTTGCTGCCGGCGCTGAGGTCGGGCACGGCAATACGGATCACGTCGGGCTGCGCGGCCAGCGCCACCAGCGGCAAGGCGCTGAGCAAGCCGGCGAGCAGCGGGGTGAGCAGGTGGCGAAAAGGGGTTTTCATGGCAAGGCTCCTTGGCAAGCTGCCACCGGCGATGGCCGGCGCTTTGGCCAGAAGCTAGGCAGGTCCGGTTAGAACCTACAAAGATCAATACGTCATTCTTCAGTAACCAGAAGGCATAAATCAGCGGCCATGCGGGTCTTGGGGCGGCTTGCAGGCAGCGCATGGAAAATATGAGGAAAACGCAACGGATTGGGGCTTCCCGATGCAGGAGGCGCATGCTCTTATCTCTTGAATGTTATTTGTGTGAATTTTTAATTCCATAAATGAATAAACAAGGAACGGTTTGGGAGATGGCCGGATGAGCGGAGTTTTGAGCAAGCCCAGATGGCTTCTGGGGCCGCTGCGCGGCCCGTTCGCGGCGCAAGGCCGCGCCTACGGCCATGCCGCGCTGCCTTGGCTCGTGCCGGTGCTGCTGGCGGCGTTGTGGCTGGTGGCCAGCCGCGAGCACTGGATGAGCGAGCAGATCCTGCCGGCGCCGTCGCTGGTCTGGCAGAGCGCCCTGGAGTTTGGCTCCGGAGAGCTGTGGAGCCACCTGTGGATAAGCTTGCAACGGCTGCTGTGGGGGTTGCTGGCGGGCATCGCCAGTGGCCTGGTGCTGGGCACCTGGCTGGGGGCTTCGCGGCGGGCGCAGACACTGGTGCTGCCGACCTTCGTGGCCCTGGCGCAAATCCCCACGCTGGCCTGGATCCCGCTGTTCATGCTGTTCTTCGGCATTGGCGAAGTGCTCAAGCTGGTGGTGCTGGTCAAGGCGGTGGTGGTACCGGTCACCCTGCACACCTTGGTCGGTGTGCGCGACGCCCAACCCAAGCTGCGCGAAGCCGCCGCCACCTTGCGCCTGCCAGCCCACCTGTTGTTCCTGCGCCTGCTGCTGCCAGCTGCCCTGCCCGCCTTCCTCGCCGGGGTACGCCTGGCCCTGGCCACCGGCTGGACGTCGCTGCTGGCGGTCGAGCTGCTGGCCTCCAGCGAAGGTATCGGCTACCTGATGGTCTGGGGCCGCCAGCTGTTCATGCTCGACCTGGTGTTCCTCTGCATCCTGCTGATCGGCCTGGTCGGCGCGGTGATGGACCGTGGCTTCTCGCGCCTGGAGCGCAGCCTGCTGTACTGGCCGCAACCGGCCACCGGCGAGCAGCCGCGTGGCGCCGTGGCCAAGGGCTGGCAGAGCCTGTTGCTGCCGGCAGCGCTGCTGGCCCTGTGGCAGTGCGCCAACAGTTTTGGCTGGGTAGACGCCAACATCCTCGCCTCACCACTGGATGTACTGCGCAGCCTGTCTGCCGGGCTGCTGGATGGCTCGCTGAGCGAAGCCTTGCGCCTGAGCCTGCAACGCACCCTGGCCGGGTTGCTGCTCGGTGGCGGCGCGGGCTTTGCCCTGGGGCTGCTGCTGGGCTTGTCGCAACGCAGCGAGCGCCTGCTCGGCCCGAGCCTGTCGGCGCTGCGCCAGGTGGCGCTGTTTGCCTGGGTACCCTTGCTCACCGCCTGGTTCGGCCTGGGGGAAGGCGCCAAGCTGGTGTTCGTCGCCCTGGCTGCGTTCTTCCCGCTGCTGATCGCCACCCAGCGCGGCATCGCCAGCCTGTCGCCGCAACTGGGCGAGGCGGCCCAGGCGCTGCGCCTGGGCCTGGCGCAACGCCTGCGCCTGCTGGTGCTGCCGGGCGCTGCGCCGGCGATCTTCGCCGGCCTGCGCCTGTCGCTGATCTACGCCTGGCTGGGCACCATCGGCGCCGAATACTTCATGCCCTCGGACGGCGGCATCGCCAGCCTGATGATCGGCGCCCAACAGTTGTTCCGCATGGACCAGGTGATGGCCGCCATGGTCCTGATCGGCCTGGTCGGCGCCCTGCTCGGCCACCTTGGCCAACGCCTCGAATCGCGCGCCACGCGCTGGAGATCCGCATGAACGCCTTCATCACCCCGGCCCTGCACGCGGCCAATCAAGCTGACGCCACACCGCCGCTGGTCAGCTTCGAAAAAGTCGGCAAGACCTTCAGCGTGGACGGCCAGCCGTTCGAAGCCATTCGCGACTTCGACCTGTCGATCGAGCAGGGCGAATTCATCGCCATCGTCGGTTCGTCGGGCTGCGGCAAGTCCACCCTGCTGCGCCTGCTGGTGGGCCTGGACAACGACTACAGCGGCCAGATCCGCGTCGATGGCAAGCCAGTCAGTGGCATCGGCGGTGAACGCGGCATCGTGTTCCAGGAGCACCGCCTGTTCCCCTGGCTGACGGTGGAGCAGAACATCGCCCTTGGGCTGGTCAACGACAAGCTCACCCAGGGCGAGCGCGCCCGCCGGGTGCATGAGTTCGTGCAACTGGTGGGGCTGGTCGGTTTCGAATCGGCTTATCCGCACCAGCTCTCCGGCGGCATGGCCCAGCGCGTGGCGATCGCCCGGGGGCTGGTGGCCAGCCCGCGCATCCTGCTGCTCGACGAGCCGTTCGGCGCCCTGGATGCACTGACCCGCCAGCAGTTGCAGGACGAGCTGCTGGCAATACGTGAGCGCTCGGGGGTGACCATTCTGCTGGTGACCCACGATGCCGAAGAGGCGACCTACCTGGCCGACCGGGTGGTGGTGCTGGAGCCGCGGCCGGGGCGGATCAAGGCGGTGGTGGAGATCGGGCTGCCGCATCCGCGCCAACGCACCGGGGTGGCGCTGCATGGCCTGCGCGAGAAGGTGCTGCACCAGATTACCGGGGATGGCGGGTATCTGCGGCCGGTGGTGCAAAGGGTGGAAGGGTTGCGGCCGGAGTTGATTGCTCTTTAAGCCTGTACCGGCCCTATCGCGGGGCAAGCCCGCTCCCACGAACTGGACTGCCCCCAAGGATTGGATTGTCTTGGGGGCAGTCCACAGCGTGGGAGCGGGCTTGCCCCGCGATTGATTTCAGCCCAGTTCGCGAAGATAGGCCCAAGGATAAATCCCCCGCTCGTGCCCATCGCTGAACACCAGCTGCACCCCATACCCCTGGGCCTCGATCCGCGCCACGCGGACATCCTCGCCCACCAGCGAAATCGCGCCCTTCAGCCGCGCCGCCCGGCACTGTGAGCAGGGGCAGGCACCGCGCAGCCGGGCGTGGCTGATCACCTGCTCGACCTCGCCCCACTGCACCAGCAGCTCAGCGCGTTCGCGGCGGTTGCGCAAGGCGCTGGGCGCGTCCATCACACCGCCCCCTGCAATTGCGCCAGGGCGATGCGCACCGCCTTGCGCACTTCCGGGTCGCTGTCGGCCTCGGCCGCCTGCAACGCCGGCAAAGCCCGGGCTTCACCCAGCTCACCCAGCGCCAGCGCCGCCTCCTTGCGCAAGTTGGCGATGCCATGGCCAAGCAACTGCGCCAGCCCATCAAGCGCTGCCACATGGCGCAACCGGCCCAAGGCCCGCGCCGCGCGCAAGCGCACCTGCCAGTAGCTGTCGGCCAGCGCTGCGATCAAGGCCTGGCCCGCTTCGGCCTGGCCGACCTTGCCCAGGGTGGTTGCCGCCTCCTCACGCACCTGCCAGGCCTCATCGGCCAAGGCGCCGATCAGCGCCGGCAACACACGGGCATCCCGGGCCAGGCCCAACGCGCCGATGGCGGCGCGGCGCACTTCGGTATCCGGCTCGTTGGCTGCCAGCTGCGCCAGCGCGGGCAAGGCCGGCGCATGCTTGAGCCAGCCCAGGATGCCCACCGCTTCGCGGCGCACGCCGGCATCCACATCCGCCAACGCCTGCAACGCAGGCACCGCGGCGTCCTCCAGGCGCAGCTCGCGCAGGGCGCGCAGGGCGCTGGCCCGCACGAACGCATCGGCATGGGTGGCCCAGGGCAGGATCAGTTGCCCGGCCTCCTGGGTCTTGAGCTCGCTCAGGCTCTGGGCAGCCGCCAGGCGTACCGGCTCGGCGGGGTCGGCCAGTGCGGCGCACAGGCCCTGCACCACTTCCGGCGTCTCCCAGGCTTCGAGCAAGCGCGCGGCTTCGGCGCGCACCTCAGCGTTACCGTCGACCAACAGCGCATCGGTGAGCCAGGGCAGGCCGTCCGGGTCTTCCAGGTCGGCCAGTTCGATCAGGGCGATGCGCCGCACGCCGGCATCCAGGTCGTTCAGACGTGGCAGCAGGTCGATGATGTCGGGGTTGTCCGTGGTTCGTTCAGTCATAGCGCAATCCGCAGCGGAGGATGGTCGGTGTCGGGCAGGCCCAACGGTGTCAGGCGCGGCAGTTCGCGGCCTTCTTCATGGCGCAGCAGCGCCAGGCAATGGCGTTTGAGGTGGGTGAATTCGGGGCTGGTCAGCAGGCTCGCGCGCCGCGGGCGGGCGAAGTCCAGCCGCAGGTCTTCGATAAAGCGCCCAGGCCGGGGGCTCATCACCAGGATGCGGTCGGCCAGGAACAGCGCCTCGTCGATGTCATGGGTGACGAACACCACCGTGGTGCGGATGCGCGCCCAGATATCCAGCAGCAGTTCCTGCATACGCGCACGGGTCTGCGCATCGAGGGCGCCAAAAGGTTCGTCCATCAACAGCAGGCGCGGGCGGTTGATCAGCACCCTGGCGATCTCGGCGCGCTGCTGCATGCCGCCGGACAACTGGCTGGGCCAGCGTTGGGCGAAGTCACCCAGGCCGACCAGTTGCAGCATCTCGGCGGCCTGGTGCTGGCGCTCGGCCTTGCCCTGCCCCTGCATCTTCAAGCCGAAGGCCACGTTGTCGAGCACGCTGCGCCACGGCAGCAGGGTGTGATGCTGGAACACCATGCCCCGTTGCGGCGAAGGGCCATCGACCGCTTGCCCGTCCACCCGCAATTGGCCGCCGGCCGGGGTAAGGTGCCCGGCCAACGCGCCGAGCAACGTGGACTTGCCGCAGCCGGACGGCCCGAGGATGCACACGAACTCGCCCGGGGCGATGGCAAAGTCCAGCGCCTGCACCGCCTCGAACGCGTCACGCCCATGGCCCAGGCGAATCGACAAACCCTGCGCTTCGATACGCCCGGGCAGCTGTTGATGACTGCTCATCAGGCGCTCCTCCGTATCCACGGCGTGGCCAGCGCGCCAAGGCGCTTGACCAGCGCACTGCTGCCCATGCCCAGCACGCCGATCAGCAGCATGCCGACGATGATGTCGGGGTAGTTCTGCAAGGTGTAGGACTCCCAGGTGTAGTAACCGATACCGAACTGCCCGGCGATCATCTCGGCGGTCACCAGGCAGAACCACGAGGTGCCCATGCCGATGGCCAGCCCCGTGACGATGCTCGGCAGCGCGCCCGGCAGCACCACTTCGCGCAGGATCGCCCAGCGTCCGGCGCCCAGGCTGCGCGCCGAGGCCACCAGGCGCGGGTCGATCGCCTCGACGCCGTGCACGGTGTTGAGCAGGATCGGGAACAGCGCACCGGTGAAGGTGATGAACACCATCGACAGTTCCGATGAGGGGAACATCAGGATCGCCAGCGGGATCCAGGCCACCGCCGGGATCGGCCGCAGCACTTCCAGCGGCGGCATCAGCGTATCCTCCAGCCACTTCGAGCGGCCGATCAACAGGCCCAGGCTCACCCCCAGCAGCGCCGCCACGCCGTAGCCGGCGAACACCCGCGCCAGGCTGCTGCCCAGGTGCGCCAGCAAGGTGTTGGAGGCCAGCAGTTGCCAGGCGGCGTCGAGTACCGCGCCAGGGGTGGGCACGTAGGTGAAGGTGAACAGCAGCAGGTTCAGCTTGTGGCTCGCGGCCAGCTGCCAGAACAGCAGGCAGGCCAGCAGCGAAGCCAGGCGCAGGGGCCAGCGCGCAAGGTCACGGGTCATGGCGGCGGCTCCCGGTCAGCGCTGGGCGAGCAGCTTCTGGTTGGCATGGACGAAGTCCAGCGCCTCGCCGCCATGGGCCTTGGCGTACTGCTCGGCCTGGTCCTTGAGCAGGAAGGCCGCCAGTTGGCCCTGGCCGTTGCGCACGAACCAGGCCTGGTTGGCCAGCAGCTTGATGCCGCTGTCGGCGGCCTGGGCGTAGATCGCGCGGATGTCCTTGCCCTCCTGCTCCAGCTTGGCCAGGGCGGTGAGCGCGGCCTCCGGGGAGGCGTAGTGGCGCACCTTGTCCTCGCCGCGCACCCAGATCTGCGCCAGGCGGCTGAAGTCGGTGATGGCTTTGCCGGTCGTGGCATCAACGGCCTTGAGTGGCAGCGGGTCGTAGTTTTTCAGCGCCTTGTCGTAGTCCTGCCCGGCCTGCTTGTAGGCGCTGCGAATGTACTGGTCGTCGATGAACTGCGCGGTGTCCAGACCACGGTCGGTCTTCTTCAGCAGCTTGAGGGTGTCGATGGAGGTGGCCACGGCCTGGCGGTACTCGGGCTTCCAGGTAAGGTCGCGGGTCTGCAGGCCGAGCGGGCCGTGGAACAGGTAGTTCACCTCGGCTTCGATGCCGGTGACCTTTTCGATCAGCTCGCTGTACTTCTCGGGCTCGGCGGCGAGCAGGCGGTCGGCTTCGAGGCTGGCACGCAGGTAGGCGGTGACCACTTCCGGGTACTTTTTCGCGTAGTCGGCGTCCACCAGCGCGCCATGGAACGTCGGCGCGTTGGCCTGGGCGCCGTCGTAGATCTTGCGGGCGAAGCCGCGGTTGGGGAACAGCTCGGCGAAGGGCACGAAGTCGGCGTGGGCCTCGATGCGGTTGCTGCGCAGGGCGGAACCGGCGATCTCCGGGGCCTGGGCAATGATCTTCACGTCCTTCTGCGGGTCCCAGCCTTGGGCGGCGACCGCGCGCAGCAGCATACCGTGGGCGGTGGAGGCGAACGGCACGGAGATGGTCTTGCCCTTGAGTTCGGCCAGCGACTGCACGCTGGAGGCGGCCGGCACCACGATGCCGTTGCCACTGCCGTGCACGCTGCCGGACAGCACGCTGATGAACAGGCTGCGCTTGCCGGCGTCGAGGTGGGCGACGCCGTTGAACGAGCCAGGGAAGTCGGCCATGGCGCCGAAGTCGAGCTTGCCGGCAACCATCTCGTTGGTCAGCGGCGCGCCACTGGTGAAGTTCTTCCACTCGACCTGGTACTGGGCGTCTTTGTACTTGCCGTCATGGGGCAGGTATTTGTCGAGCAGGCCCAGCTCGCGGATCAACAGGCCGCCGGTAGCGCAGTTGATGGTGGTGTCCTGGGTGCCGATGGCGATACGGATGGTTTCGGCGTTGGCGTTCAGGCCGGTGATTGCCAGCGCAAGGCCGGCCACGGTTGCTACAAGGCGCATGGGTGTTCCCCTCGAATCGTTTTAGGTATTGGTGTCGTCTCCGCCGCCCGGCATGGGTGGTGGGAAACGAGGGGCATTGCAGGTGGGCGTCCGGTGGTTCGGCCGGATGGCGGGTGGGTCGGGTTCAGCGCAGCAGGTACGGGATATCGACCTTCACCGCGCCGGTGGGGCAGTCCTTCTCGCAGGGCATGCAGTACCAGCATTCGTCGAAGGCCATGTAGGCCTTCTGCGTGGCCGGGTTGATGGCCAAAAGGTCCATGGGGCAGACCTCGACGCAGACCGTGCAGCCTTTTTCGGCGATGCATTTGTCTTCGTCGATGGTCACCGGAGCGCTGCTGCGGAAGAAGATTTCCTGGGGTTGGTAGGCCATTTTCACGGGGTCCTTGGGGCCTTCTTGGGCACCCTTTATCTAGAGGCTTGCACAAGTCACTGTGGGAGCGGGTTTACCCGCGAAGAACCCAACACGGTGCATGGCACCGGCTTTGCCGGTGTTCGCGGGTGAACCCGCTCCCACAGGGTTCGGTGTTGCCTATGCGGCATCGGCCTTTACACGCAGCCGGTCGTACGCGGTCTGTTCCTCGGCATCCAGCGGGATCAGGTACGGCTCCACCGCTTTCTTGAAGCTGGTCATCTCGCCGTCCTCGCCCTTCTTCAGATGGCAATGCACGAACCACTCGCCATCATTGCGCTCGGGGAAATCGACCCGGTGGTGGTACAGCCCCCAGCGGCTCTCCTTGCGGAACAGCGAAGCGCGCGCAGCCATCTCGGCGCAATCGCGGATTACCGAAACTTCCATGGCGCGCATCAGCTCATGGGGGTTGTTGGCCTTCATCTGCTCAAGGTCGCGTTCGATTTCGGCGAAGCGCGCCAGGCCGATTTCCATCTTCTTGGTCACCTTGGGCGGCTGCAGGTAGTCGTTGACCATGCGTCGCAGCTTGTACTCGACCTGGGCCGGCGGCAGGCCGTGCTCGCGCTGCAAGGGTGCGAACACCCGCGCCTGTTCGCGCTCGACCTGCTGCGTGTCGACCTCGGCGAATTCACGCCCGGCCACGTACTGCGCGGCATTCACCCCGGCAAACCAGCCATAGGTAAAAGCGCCGAGCATGTAGTTGTGCGGTACCGCGGCCATGTCGCCGGCGGCGTACAGGCCCTTGACGCTGGTCTCGGCCTTTTCGTTGACCCACACCCCCGAGGCCGAATGCCCGGAGCAGAAGCCGATCTCGGAGATATGCATCTCGACCATGTGCTGGCGGTAGTCGGTGCCGCGCCCGGCGTGGAACTGGCCACGGCTGGGGCGTTCGTTGCTGTGCAGGATCTCCTCGATGTTCTGGATGGTCTCCTCGGCCAGGTGGTCGAGCTTGAGAAACACCGGGCCGTTGCCGCCTTCGAGTTCCTGGTGGAACTCCCACATCATCTGCCCGCTCCAGTAGTCGCACTCGATGAAGCGCTCGCCCTTGCTGTTGGCGGTGTAGCCGCCCAAGGGGCCGGTGACGTAGGCGCAGGCCGGGCCGTTGTAGTCCTTGATCAACGGGTTGATCTGGAAACATTCCAGGTTGGCCAGTTCGGCGCCTGCGTGGTAGGCCATGGCATAGCCGTCACCGGCATTGGTGGGGTTTTCGTAGGTGCCCATCAGGTAGCCCGACGACGGCAAGCCCAGGCGCCCGGCGGCGCCGCAGGCGAGCACGACCGCCTTGGCGCGGATCACCCGGAACTCGCCGCTGCGGCAGTCGAAACCGAGCACCCCGGCTGCGGCGCCGGCCGCATCGAGCAGCACGCGGGTGCACACCATGCGGTTGCTGATTTCCACCCGGGCGCGCTTGAGCTGGCGGTACAGCACCTTCTTGATGTCGTGGCCCTCGGGCATGGGCAGCACATAAGCGCCCATGTGGTGGACCTTCTTCACTGCGTAGTCGCCGGTTTCGTCCTTCTCGAACTTCACGCCCCAACGGTCGAGCTGCTCGATGGTCTCGAAGCTCTTGGTGGCGTAGGCATGCACCGCAGCCTGGTTGACGATGCCGTCATTGGCGACGGTGATTTCCTTGGTGTACTGCTCGGGCGTGGCATGCCCGGGGATGATGGCGTTGTTCAGGCCGTCCATGCCCATGCTGATGGCGCCGCTGCGCTTGACGTTGGCCTTGTCCAGCAACAGCACGCGCAGGGTCTTGTCCTGCTCCTTGGCCTTGATCGCGGCCATGGGCCCGGCGGTGCCGCCACCGATGACGACGATGTCGTAGTCCTGGGTCTGGATGCTCATGCCTTGCCCCCCTTCTGGCGGTCGATACGCAGGCGGTACTGGAACGCGTCGCCACGGTAATAGAGGTGTTCGAAGTCAAGCGGGGCGCCGTCGGCGGTGTGGGTGAGGCGCTCGATACGCATGATCGGCGCGCCCTCTTCCACGTCCAGCGCCTGGGTCAGGTCGCTGTCGGCGAGCACCGCGTCGATGGCCAGGTCGGCATGACCGAGGGCGAGGCCGCAGTCGTTCTCCAACAGCAGGAAGATGTCGCGGGTGACCAGGTCGGCCTTCTCCAGCTTCTCGCCGACGTTGTGCGGCAGCCAGGTGATTTCCAGCGACACCGGCTCGCGGTTGATCAGGCGCACCCGACGGATCTCGGTGACCAGGCTGCCCTCCTCGACCTGCAGCCGCTGCGCCACCAGCGCACTGGCCGGGACATGGCGGAAACTGCGCAGGCGGTTGAGCACTTCGTAGCCCATCTGGGTCATCGACTCGGCCAGGCCCTGCAGGGTGCTGACGTTCTGGAACGCCTTGGGCTTGGCGACAAAAGTGCCCTTGCCATGGATCTTGAAGATCAGCCCTTCCTTCTGCAGGTCACCCAGGGCCTGGCGCACGGTGATGCGGCTGACGTCGAAGGCCTTGCCCAGCTCGCTTTCCGAGGGCATGCGACTGTGCGGTGGGTAGCTGCCGTCGAGGATGCGCTCGCGCAGCAGTTCCTTGAGCTGGGTGTAGAGCGGTACGGGAGAAAGCGGGAGCAGTTCGGCCATGGTCTTCTCTGTCGGCTGACTTGTTATAACAAGTTGTGACCAGAAGATAGCGGGCATAACAGCGCCGTGAGAAATACCAAGATTGCATATGGATAGATCAGCTTCCCTGCGTGGGAGCGGGCTTGCCCCGCGATCGGGCTCCCTGGAAAAACACCCTCATATCAAGGCGATGGACGCCACCTGCACAGATGGGTATCATGCGGCCCGTTGCACTCGTAGCTCAGCTGGATAGAGTACTGCCCTCCGAAGGCAGGGGTCGTGGGTTCGAATCCCGCCGAGTGCGCCATGAATTTCACGCTGTCAGCGGCACCCCCTGTATCGCTGACAGCGCCCAGAAAGCCCCGCCCGGTTCACACCGGCGGGGCTTTTTTGTGCCTGCTGATTTGCGACTGAGTGCACATTGCCACCTCTCCCCCGCAGGCAGTCATTGGTGTTAGCGTGGGCATCTTCCGTTTGCGTAAACGGACACACTTCCCCCACTTGCAAAGGAATGCGCACGACCATGCCATTTACCAAGCTCTCCGCCGCGTCGCTGCTGCTGGCCAGCGTGGCCATGTTCTCGATCCCGGCCCAGGCCAATCTGTCCCAGCAACAGTCCGCCGCCATCATCAAGGCCTACGACGGCAGCGACCCGGCCGACTTCAAGCAATTCCTCGGCAAGCTGGCCGGCAGTGAGCTGGCCAAGGCCGACAAGCTCGACGAAACCCTCAAGCAGTACCTGGCCGGCAAGCCGCTGGCAGCCGAACAACAGGACGAGATCAACCGCCTGCTGGGCCTGTACACGCGCATCAAGTACGGCAAGGCCGCTACCGAAACCCTGCGCGAGCTGGTAGAGATCCCGACCTATCGCAAAGAGGGCGTGGAGCAGCACGAGAACCCCGAGTTCCTCAAGATCGCCGACAAGATCAAGGCCCTGGCCGAGGGCTTCGGCCTGACCTTCCGCAACATCGACAACCGTGTCTACGAGATTTCCCTCGGCGAAGGCAAGGAAGTCATCGGCATCCACGCCCACGCCGACGTGGTGCCGGTCACCCCGGCCAACTGGAAGCTGGCCGACGGCACCCAGCTCGACCCGTTCAAGGTCACCCTGGTGGGCGACCGCATGTACGGCCGCGGCACCGAGGACGACAAGAACGGCATCGTCGTCGCGCTCTATGCGCTGAAAGTGGCCAAGGATGAGAAGCTGCCGCTGGCCCGCCAGTTCAAGCTGCTGGTGGACACCACCGAGGAAACCACCGGCGACGCCATCCCCTACTACTTCGAGCGCAACGCCACGCCCGACTACAACCTGGCGCTGGACGGCGGCTACCCGGTGGTGATCGCCGAGAAAGGCTACGGCACGGTCATGGCCACCTTCGCCAAGCGCGCCGGCAGCGGCAAGGGCGCCGAGGTGGTGAACCTGACCGGTGGCCTGGCCACCAACCAGATCCCCGGCAACTCGGTGGCGACCCTGCTCAGCGACAAGCCGGCCGAGCTGGCCAAGGCCCTGAACAAGGCCGGTGCTGCTTTCGTCAAACATAACGGTGGCAACTTCAGCATCGACGCCAAGGTCGAGGGCAAGCAGGTGCTGCTGACCGTGACCGGCGTGTCGGCGCACTCCTCCGAGCCCGAGTCGGGGGTCAACCCGGTGGCGCGCATGCTGGTGTTCCTCAATGGCCTGGGCAAAGAAGTGCCGCTCAAGCACAACCACATCACCGACGCCGCCCGCTACGCCGCCGACAACTGGGGCCTGGACTACCTGGGCAACAAGCTCGGCGTGGGCTTCAAGGATGCGTTCATGGGCCCGCTGACCACTTCGCTGACCTTCGTCGGCCTGGATGACAAGGCGCTGAAGCTGGCGGTGAACCTGCGCATCCCCAAAGGCAAGTCGCTGGACACGCTCAAGGGCGAGATCTCCGGCAAGCTCGACAGCTGGACGGCCAAGAGCAAGACCGCTGTGGCGTTCGACTACAGCCTGGACGAGCCGATGTACCGCAACCCGCAGGGCGAATGGGTCAAGGCCTTGCTTGCGGTGGCCAGCGAGAACCTGGGCATGAAGCACGAGTTCGGCACCTCCGCTGGCGCCACCTCGGTACATGACCTGCCCAACGGCGTGCAGTTCGGCCTGGCCATGCCGGACGTGAAGTACACCGGGCACAACGACAACGAGTTCAAGACCGTGGAGCAGTTCATGCTCGATTTGCAGATCGTCAGCGAGATGGTGGCGCGGATCGGGCAGATGCCGAAGCTCTGAGCCTCGAACTTGCAACGAAAAAAGGCGCCTGCGGGCGCCTTTTTTCGTTGCTACAGAGCGGGACGCGAATTTCTTGGCGCCACTATTTCGCCACTTATGAAATATATAGTAACCTCTGCGCCGGCCACCCGGACGGGTGACACGGTATGCGAACAGGGATGCGTTCGGCGAACGCCACAAAAGGATTTGCGATGGCAATGGTTATTGCCGCGGCTGTGCCAGACAGTTGCACAAAACGGCACCTGCCTGCCCCCAATGCAGTGCTCCACAGCACGCAACGTCCTCCACGAGACCTGATCGCGGCGAATCGCCGTGGATGGGTATTGTTTCCCTGATGCTTGGCATTCTGTGTGCCATGACCCTGCTCGATGATTCCGCCTGGGAGGGCGAAACCCTCCTGGGGCCAGGCCTGCTCGCAAGCGCAAGCCTGATCCTCGGTGTCGTCGGCATCAACCAGAACAAACCCGACAACGGCTTGGCGAGCGCCAGCGTTGTCACGGCAAGCATCTGGCTGCTGCGCCTGGTCGGCCTGAAATCCGCAAGTTAATCCAAATGTGAGGGAAAACAAATGAGCATGGTGTTCTGCCGAGGCTGCGCCAAACAGATCCATCAATCGGCCTTGAGCTGCCCAGGCTGCGGTGCAACCCAGGCCGCCACGGCCACCAACGGTGGCTTCGTGGGTACCGTCGAAGTGAGCAGCGGCACTCCCTACCTCGAAGTCTTGAAGAAGTACGCAGTGTTCAAAGGCCGTGCACGCCGCAAGGAATACTGGTTGTTCGTGCTGATCAACTTCCTGATCACGATCGCCTTCGGCTACCTCGATAACGTCCTCGGCACCAACCCGCTGCTGAGCGTGGTGTACGCCTTGGCGCTCATGATCCCGAGCATTGCTGTGGCTGTGCGCCGCTTGCATGACAGCGATCACCGCGGCTGGTGGCTGCTGGTGCCGATCGTGGGCCTGGTATTCCTGTTCATAGATGGCACCCCTGGCAACAACCGCTTCGGCCCGAGCCCCAAAGGCCTGGTCTGAGTGCAGCCTGTGCAGGAATGACAAGGCGGCCTTCGGGCCGCCTTTTTTCATGCGCCTGCAACCATGACGTTTTTCAATCGTCTCGATGCCGTTTCCTGCATTGCCGTGCAGAGCGCCGTACCGGATGCTTTATTTACTCCGACACAGCGCTTTTTCCACCCGCCGAGGCCCGTATGAAGAACGTCGAACAAATCCTCAAGACCAAGTCCCAGCATCAGACCGTCTACACCATCGGCCCTGATGACTCGGTACTGGATGCCTTGAAAATGCTGGCGGAGAAAAACGTCGGCGCACTGCCGGTGGTAGAGGACAACCGGGTGGTGGGGATCGTCAGCGAACGCGACTATGCCCGCAAGCTGGTGCTCAAAGGGCGCTCTTCGGCCGCCACGCCCGTGCGTGAAATCATGAGCGCACCAGTGGTCACGGTAGGGCCGAAGGAGAAACTTGATTACTGCATGCAACTGATGACCGATCGCCACCTGCGCCACCTGCCGGTAGTGGATGGCAGCGCGCTGTTGGGGCTGCTGTCGATCGGTGACCTGGTGAAAGAAACCATCGCCGAGCAGGCCAACCTGATCCAGCAACTGGAGCAGTACATCCGCGGCGAATGACCCAACCCCTCACTAGTGATAGGCGCGCTCCAGCTCGTCCAGCTGATGGTCGAAGCTGCGCAGGCGCGCCGACCAGGTGTAGACCAGCACTTCCAGATCGCGATTGAGCACGGCGGTGTTGCCGCCATCACGTATCGGCGCGTCACACAGGTCCAGCTGATAGCGCTCACGGGCCATGGCCGTGGCCACGCTGGACAGGTCGCGGGCATTGGCCAGCCAGTGATGGTGGTGATCGTGGATTTCCCGGTCGAGCTCACGGCACTGCAATTTGAGGGCGTCGAGGCTCTGCTCCAGTGGCGTGCCCTTGAGCTCACCCATGACCTCTTCGAAGGTCCGCCCGGAATGCCAGTAGCTACCCCAGAAATAGCGATCGAACACGGTTTCGACCCGGCGCAGGGCAACCTTGGTGTTCCAAATGGTCAGTAACGTTCGGCCCTGGGCGACTTCGCGCCGGTTCAGGTGCAGGTATTCCCAGGCGATCCATGCCAGCCCGCACAAGGCAACCGCCGCGGTGACGGCGGCGGCGGCATACAGGAACTGCACGGCCTGGTTCATCTGCTGGGTGTGCCGGATACCGTAGAAGTAACCGGCGGTCAGGGTGCCCAGGATCGTCACGGTGCACCAGAAACCCGGTGCGTAGGGATCTTTCATCGCGCCATCCCCTTGTTGTTTTTCTGAGCATAGCAACGGCCCCGTCAGCCATCAGGTGCCGCTCGGCGCTTTATTTACGGGGGCGACGCAAGGCTTCATTGAGCTGGTCGAACAGCTCCGCCCAGTCGGCATCCTCGTTGATGCTGTCCCTCAGAAAGCCTCGCTGGGCATCGTTCCAGAAGGGGGCGTCGACCAGCTTCACATCACCCTTGAGGGGAGAGTGGCTGGTGATGAACTGGTCGATACCGACAGGGTCGTCGGGCAGGCCCAGTTGCTTGAACAGTTCGGAAAACTTGTGGATCGGCGCTTCCATGGTTCACTCCTTGGGCCAGGCCGATCGTCCACGACGCCAGCCCGGCGTTGGTTGCGAGCATCAGCTCAGTTCGCGCACTTCAGCGTGCGGCACCAGTTTCAAGTATTGCTCCATGCTCATGTGAATCAGATGATCGTGGTCACCCGCCTCAAGATAGACATCGCCTTGGCGGGTAAGGCTCGAATCGAGCAGCATTTTCATGCCATAGGCATCCCCCAGTGCCGGCACGGCGCCACGTTCGCAATCACCGAACAACATCGGCAAGGCGCTTTCGCGAGTCATCTGCCAGGCGCCGGTCATGCGCACCTTGCTCATGTCCATGTGCCGATTGGCCGGTATCACGGCCATGATGTAGTTGCCGTGGCGGTCGTCGAGCATGACCGACTTGGCGACCCGTTCAGCAGGTACGCCTGCCGTGCGGGCTGACTCAAGGCTGGTGGCCGAATGTGGATGGGGAACAATGTCATAGTCGCAGTTGGCCTGGTCCAGGCGCTGCTGAAGGGTCTTGGCCATACGCATGATGCACCTCCGGTTTCGCCCCCACCTTCAAGTTTAGGCCGCAGCCAAGCGGCCACAGCTAAACTTCAATTACAGGCCCCCATGAGGTGACGACAGGTGATCGCTCACGGCTGGCGCGTGTTGCTATTGCTGTTGCTGCTCGGCTTTGCCCCGGGCGGGCAAGCCGCGCCCGGAGGGAGCGTGTGGCTGCTGAGCATCGACGACGCCATCGGCCCGGCCAGCGCCGACTACCTGCTGCGCGGGCTGCAACAGGCACAGGCGCAGGGCGCGCAATTGCTGGTGATCCACCTCGACACCCCCGGCGGGCTCGACAGCGCCATGCGCCAGATCAACAAGGCCATCCTTGCCAGCCCCGTGCCGGTAGCCACCTACGTTGCCCCCAGCGGTGCCCGGGCGGCCAGCGCCGGCACCTACATCCTGTACGCCAGCCACATCGCGGCCATGGCTCCCGGCACCAACCTGGGCGCCGCCACGCCGGTGCAGATCGGCATGCCGGGTAGCCCCGAGAAGGCCGCCGACAACAGCCAAGACACCCTCGCCCGCAAACAGGTCAACGACGCCGCTGCTTACATCCGTGGCCTGGCCCAGCTGCGCGGGCGCAATGCCGACTGGGCGGAAAAGGCCGTGCGCGAGGCGGTCAGCCTGTCGGCCAGCGAGGCCCTGCGCCTGAAAGTGATCGACCAGGTGGCGAGCGACCTGCCGGAACTGCTGCGCCAGCTCGATGGCCAGAGCCTGGTTGCCGCCGGCCAGACCGTACAACTGAAAACCGTCGGAGCCACTGTGGTCGAGCACCTGCCGGACTGGCGCACGCGCCTGCTGGCAGTGATCACCAACCCCAGCGTGGCGCTGATCCTGATCATGATCGGGGTGTACGGCCTGCTGTTCGAATTCATCAACCCCGGCACCGGGGTCGGCGGGGTGGTCGGCGGCATCTGCCTGCTGCTGGCGCTGTATGCGCTGCAGCTGCTGCCGGTGAGCTATGCCGGAGTGGCGCTGATCCTGCTCGGGCTGGCGTTCATGGTCGCCGAGGCGTTCCTGCCCAGCTTCGGCGTGGTCGGTTTCGGCGGCATCGTCGCGTTCATTGCCGGCGCCGTCATCCTGATGGACACCGACGCCCCCGGTTTCGGCATCCCGCTGGCGCTGATCGCCAGCCTGGCCGTGCTCTCGGCATTGTTGCTCGGTGGCGTGCTGGGCATGGCGATCAAGGCACGCCGCAGAGCCCTGGTCAGTGGTGACGCCGGGCTGGTGGGCAGCCTGGTCACGGTGACCTTCGTGCAGGCGGACAACCCGTTCCACGGTTCGGTACAGGCCCAGGGCGAACAATGGCAGGCGCAGTGCGCCACGCCACTGCAACCCGGCCAGCATGTGCGGGTGACCGCACGCAACGGCGTGATGCTGGACGTCAGCGCCACCGCGCCAACAGCGCCAGGAGAGTGACGATGTTCATGCAATTCGGTTTCGGCACACTGCTCGTGCTGGTGGCGCTACTGCTGCTGTCGGCGCTGCGCGTCCTGCGCGAATACGAGCGCGGCGTGGTGTTCCAGCTTGGGCGCTTCTGGCAGGTCAAGGGCCCGGGGCTGATCATCCTGATCCCGGGGATCCAGCAGATGGTGCGGGTCGACCTGCGCACGGTGGTGCTCGACGTGCCACCGCAGGACGTGATCACCCGCGACAACGTCTCGGTCAAGGTCAACGCGGTGCTGTACTTCCGTGTGCTCGACCCACAGAAGGCGATCATCCAGGTCGAGGACTTTCTCGCGGCCACCAGCCAGCTGGCCCAGACCACCCTGCGCGCAGTGCTTGGCAAGCACGAGCTGGACGAACTGCTGGCCGAGCGCGAACAGCTCAACGGCGACATTCGCCAAGTGCTCGACGCCCAGACCGATGCCTGGGGCATCAAGGTGGCCAACGTCGAGATCAAGCATGTCGACCTGAACGAATCGATGATCCGCGCCATCGCCCGCCAGGCAGAAGCCGAACGCGAGCGACGGGCCAAGGTGATCCACGCAGAGGGTGAGCTGCAGGCCTCGGAGAAGCTGATGCAGGCGGCGCAGATGCTGGGCAAGGAACCCGGGGCGATGCAGCTGCGCTACATGCAGACGCTGGGCTCCATCGCAGGGGACAAGAGCTCGACCATCGTCTTCCCGTTGCCGATCGACCTGCTCAAGGGGCTGGTCGACCGGCCACCGCAAAAATGACTTAGACCGGCGCGCGGCGCAGCGTGGCGAGGAAGGTCGCCGCGCCGATGAACAAGCCGGCGAAGGTACGGTTCATGCGCTTTTGCTGCTTGGGCGTACGCAGCAGGCGCAGCACCCGCGAAGCCAGCCCGGTGTAGCCGGCCATCACCAGCAGGTCGACGCTGATCATGGTTACGGTGATCGCCAGATACTGCGGCAGCAGCGCGGCATGGGGGTCGATGAACTGCGGCAGCACCGCGAGCATGAACACCAGCGCCTTGGGGTTGCTGACGTTGACCAGAAAGCCGCGGAACACCAGGCTCAGCGGCTTGCCGATTGGCCGCACGCCGGACTCGTCGCTCATGTCCAACGGCAGCGCACGCCATTGTTTGTAAGCGAGGAAGACCAGGTAGGCGACACCGAACCACTTGATCAGCTGGAAGGCGGTAGCCGAGGCGGCGAGGACGGCGCCGACACCGGCGGCGATGATGGCGATCTGCAGGATCAGGCCCAGTTGCAGGCCCAGGGCGTTCCAATAGCCACGCCAGAAACCGTACTGCAGGCCGCTGGACATCGAGGCAATGGCCCCGGCACCCGGCGACAGACTGATGACCCAGCACGCGGCAAAGAAGGCCAACCAGGTTTCCATCGACATCACACACCTCGCTCGAACGATTGTTACAAAACGTTAAGCTACGGTTTTGGCGAAAAAATAACCAGTGATTTTTCTGCTTGAAACGATCGCGGGGGGGGGAAACAGACCAAAAACAGAACCCACCGCAGAAAGAAGGCGCATCAAACACCGAAGAGGGCGTGAGATGTTATCATCATAACAAGGAAATGCGTGCCGGCCCCCCCCCCCCCCGCGATTGCAACGAGCAGCGCCCTGTCAGTCGCTCTCGACAGGTGCCTCTTGCAGTGCCACCGAAGCCTCGGCACCACGCCAACGGCGCACAGCCTTCTGGAAGAACTGACTGTTCGGCACCTGCACCAGCGCCCCGCCCGCCTCGGGGGTTTCCATCAGCGTGGTGTAGAGCAGGTTGATGGCGATCACCCGGCCCTTCACCCCTGGCTTGTCGGTGGTGTCGACCAGCTCGACCACATCGCCGATGCGAAATGGCCCGACGGTGAAGATCAGCACCGCGCACAGCAAGTTGGAAAGCACGCTCCAGATGGCGAAGAAGGCCACCGCCGCCACTGCGACAAAGCCCGACAAGGCCGTCCACAGCACCGTGGCGGACACGCCCATGCGCTCCAGCACGAACAGCAAGCCGCTGCCCATGATCAGCCAGCGCAGGGCACCGCGCACCGGCACCATCAGCTCGTGCGGCAATGGGTAGCGTTCGCCCAGGCTCTTCAGCCCACGGGCGACCATGCGTTGCAGGACGAACGCAACGATCAGGATCAGCAGGATCTGCAACCCCAGCCAGAACGTGTCCATCCATTGCCCTGGCAGCAAGGAACGCAGCTCCTCCATCAGGACAGCGCCTCGAGCTCGGACTGCATGCTTTCCAGGGTTTCCAGCGCCTCCATCCAGGCCTCTTCCAGCTCGCCTTCGCGTTGCTTGAGCTTGGTCTGGCGGGCCAGCAGGTCGCGCAGCTCATCCTTGCGCGCGGCCTCGTACAGCCCGCTGTCGCTCAGCGCGGCCTCGATTTCTGCCAGCTGTGCATGCACCTGGTTGAGCTCGGTTTCGAGTTTGTCGGCGGCTTTCTTGTGCGGCGCCAACTGCTGACGCAGGGCGGCAGCGGCCTGGCGTTGAGCCTTCTTGTCAGTCTTGTCCGGGTTGACCGGCGCAGTACTGACGGGCGCGTTGCGCTGGCGGTACTCGACCAGCCAACGGCTGTAGTCGTCGAGGTCGCCGTCGAAGGTGTCGACCTTGCCGTCGGCCACCAGCAGGAAGTCGTCGGTGGTGCTCTTGAGCAGGTGACGGTCGTGGGAAACCACCACCACGGCACCTTCGAATTCCTGCAGGGCCATGGTCAGGGCCAGACGCATCTCGAGGTCGAGGTGGTTGGTCGGTTCGTCGAGCAGCAGCAGGTTGGGCCGTTCCCAGGCTATCAGCGCCAGGGCCAGGCGGGCCTTCTCGCCACCGGAGAAGTTGACCACCGGCTCGTCGACGCGGTTGCCGTGGAAGTCGAAACCACCGAGGAAGTCGCGCAGCGTCTGCTCACGCTCACCGGGCGCGATGCGCTGCAGGTGCAGCAGCGGGCTGGCCTTGTCGTCCAGCGAGTCGAGCTGGTGCTGGGCGAAGTAGCCGACGGCGAGGTTCTCGCCGCGCACCAGGCGACCGGCCAACGGCTGCAGCTCACCGGCAAGGTTCTTGATCAGCGTCGACTTGCCCGCGCCGTTGGGGCCGAGCAGGCCGATGCGCGCGCCTGGCACCAGCTGCAACTTGACCTTCTCGAGGATGGCCTTGTCGCCATAGCCCAGGCGGGCTTCGGACAGATCGAGCAACGGGCTGGAGATTTTCTCCGACTCGCGGAAGACGAAGTCGAACGGCGAATCGACATGCGCCGCCGTCAGCTCTTCCATGCGCTCCAGGGCCTTGATCCGGCTCTGCGCCTGGCGGGCCTTGGTGGCCTGGGCCTTGAAGCGGGCAATGTACTTTTCCATGTGCGCGCGCTGCGCCTGCTGCTTCTCGTAGGCCTGCTGCTGTTGCGCCAGGCGTTCGGCGCGGGTGCGCTCGAAGGCGCTGTAGCCGCCCTTGTAGAGATTGAGCTTGCGCTGCTCGACGTGCAGCACATGGTCGACCACGGCGTCGAGGAAGTCGCGGTCGTGGGAGATCAGCAGCAGCGTGCCCGGGTAGCCTTTGAGCCAGTCTTCCAGCCACAGGATGGCATCGAGGTCGAGGTGGTTGGTCGGTTCGTCGAGCAGCAGCAGATCGGACGGGCACATGAGTGCCTGGGCCAGGTTCAGGCGCATCCGCCAGCCACCGGAGAAGTCACCGACGCGGCGGTCCATCTGCTCGTTGGTGAAACCAAGGCCGGCCAGCAGCTTGCGCGCACGGGCGTCGGCCGTGTAGCCGTCGGCGCTGTCCAGCTCACTGTGCAGGCGTGCCAGCGCGGTACCGTCGTGCGCCTGTTCGGCAGCCGCCAGCTCGGCCTGGACCTTGCGCAGGCGCACGTCGCCATCGAGCACATAGTCCACGGCGATGCGCTCGAGGGTATCGACCTCCTGGCGCATGTGGGCGATGCGCCAGTCGCCCGGCAGCAGGCAGTCGCCGCCATCGGGCGACAGCTCACCGCGCAGCAAGGCGAACAGGCTGGATTTACCGGCGCCGTTGGCGCCGATCAGGCCGGCCTTGTGACCGGTGTGCAGGGTCATCTCGGCGCCTTCTAGCAGGCGCTGCGGACCACGCTGTAAAGTGAGGTTGGATAGTCTGATCATGATGGTCGCGGAGTCTACCAGCTTCGCTGACCACTAGCGCGAGTGAAACCATGCACACCGACCTGTGGAATCATGCCCTGGCGCTGTATGCGCGGCCGGGCGTCGAAGCCGCCTGCCTGACCCTGCAAGAGCTGGGCGGCGATGTTTGCCTGCTGCTCTGCGGCACCTGGCTGCAGGTGCAGGCCGTGGCCGTTGACGAAACACGCATCCAGGCGCTGCAGGCCGTGGCCGGCCCCTGGCAGCGGGAGGTGGTCATGCCGCTGCGGGCACTGCGCCGGCAATGGCGCGAACACGCACTGGCCGACCCGCAACTGGCCGTGCTGCGCGAACAAGTGAAGGCACTGGAGTTACAGGCTGAACGCGCGCTGCTGGAGCGTTTGGCGCTAGTGGTGCAGGCGTGGCCTGCTGTAGCAGGCGACAGCGAAGGATGGTTGAGCCGGCTTGCACCGGCCCAGGCCCGCGACCACGACGCGCTGCAACAGCTGCGCGTCGCGGCCCGGGAGCTTCAGGAGGCCGTGGACGGCGACTGAGCCGGGGTGCTGGCAGGTGCTGCTGGTGTAGCCGGGCTGGCCGCTGCGGCAGGTGCTGCGTTGCCGGCTGGCACCGCTGGCTTGCTGGCGACAGGTTTGGCGGCAGCAGGTTTGGCCGGGGCTTTGGCGACGGCAGGCTTGGCTGGCGCTTTGGCGGCAGCGGGCTTGGCGGCCGGTTTGGCTGGTGCCTTGGCCACGGCAGGCTTGGCCGGGGCTTTGGCGGCAGCAGGTTTCGCGGCCGGCTTGGCGGCGGCAGCTTTAGCCGGGGCTTTGGCAGCAGCAGGTTTGGCGGCTGGCTTGGCGGCGGCAGCTTTTACCGGGGCTTTGGCAGCAGCAGGTTTGGCGGCCGGCTTGGCGGCGGCAGCTTTAGCCGGGGCCTTGGCAGCAGCAGGTTTGGCGGCTGGCTTGGCGGCGGCAGCTTTAGCCGGGGCCTTGGCAGCAGCAGGCTTGGCGGCCGGCTTGGCAGCGGCAGCTTTGGCCGGGGCCTTGGCAGCAGCAGGTTTGGCGGCTGGCTTGGCAGCGGCGGCTTTAGCCGGGGCTTTTGCTGCTGCAGGCTTGGCGGCTGGCTTGGCGGCTGGCTTGGCAGCAGCTTTTGGTGCCGCCGTGCGCAGGTCGAGTGCCTTGGCCGCCGCTTCGCGCACCTTGCCGACACCCTGGGCCAGTTTCAGGCTTTCCTGGGCATCACGCTTGAGTTGCTGAATATAAGTACGGGTCTGGGCCTGGCGGTCCTTGAGCGACTCGAGCAGCCCTTCAAGTTCACCAGCGGCTTTCTGTGCCTTGCCTTGTGCCTTGGCTTTGCCGGCCTTGGCGGCGTCCTGCAACTTCAGGCGGGCACCGTGCAGTTTTTCCTGTGCCTTGCCGCGTTGTTTTTCCAACTTGGCCAACAGTTTCTCGGCATCCGCCAGCGCTTGAGAGCAGGCATCTTCCAGATGTTCGAGCAGGCTGCCCGAAAGTTGCTGAAGCAGGTGCAATGGCGTACTGACTGGCTTCTTTTTAGCCGACATGATTTACCTCCTGGCTGACGAGAGTGCGGCTCATACTATGCTTCTGCTGCTACTGCCGCTAGGGCATGTTGACAGTATCAGTAGCGCCGCGTTGCATGCCTGGGCAAAGTTGTTGTCTTGCAGCAAAAAACAAGTGTAGTTGGTCATTATTGTATTGCGGACATTTGCACATATTCCGCTAACAAGGCTGGCATACTTCGCCCTCACTGCAGCAGGACTCGACCATGCCACGTTATCTGATGCTCGGCTTGTGCCTGGCGGCCCCGCTTGCGCTGGCCGCCCCCGAAAGTAATACCGACAACGACCTGGCCTACAGCATCGGCGCCAGCCTTGGCGAACGGCTGCGCCAGGAAGTGCCGGGCCTGCAACTCGATGCGCTGGTCGAAGGCTTGCGCCAGGCTTATCAGGGCGAGCCACCACGGGTGGCCAAATCACGCATGCAGGCGCTTCTGCAACAGCACGATGAACAGGCCAGCGCGGCTGCCGAGCAGGCCCGGGTGGACACGCTGCTGGCAGCAGAAAAGCGCTTCATGGCCGCGGAACGTGCGCGTGCGGGTGTACACGAATTGCCCGAGGGCATCCTCTACAGCGAGCTGGCCAGCGGCGCTGGCGCACAACCCAAAGCCAGCGGCAGCGTGCAGGTGCGGTATGTGGGCAAGCTGCCGGATGGCACAGTGTTCGACCAGAGCGAGAAACCGCAGTGGTTCAAGCTCGGCTCGGTCATCGAGGGCTGGCAGGTGGCACTGCCAAAAATGAAGGCGGGGTCGAAATGGCGGCTGGTGATCCCTTCGGCGCAAGCCTATGGCGCCGAAGGTGCGGGCGACCTGATCGCGCCCTACACCCCCCTGGTGTTCGAGATCGAACTGCTGGCCGTGGCCGACTGAGTCAGGCCTGCACCGCGTCCTCGGCCTTGTGCGCGTTGTGCAGCACTTCGATCAGGCAGTCTTCCAGCTCGAAACGCTCGTGCAACAGGCTGCCCAGCTTGCCGAGCTTCTCGGCGAAGCGCTCGGGGTCGGTGCATTCGCCCTTGTCGCAATGGTCGTTGAAAGCCAGGGCAATCTGGGTACTTTCATCGATGCGGGGGTTGATCTGCGTGGCAAGCTCCAGGCCGCGGGTGTCGCCAAAGGCCTTGGCTTCACTGACCAGTTGCTCGCTGACTTCGAAGTGCCAGGCTGACACGTAGTCGACCAGCACCCCGCAGAAATCACGGTTCTGGTCCTTGTCGGCAAAGGCCGGCTTGGCATCGCGCAATGCGCGGAAGGCTTGCACCAACTCCTGGCGCTCCTCCAGCCAACGATCGATCAGCTTGTGAACACCGCCCCAGCGTTCCTGGGCGTTCTGGCAACTATCGAGCATGGCGATCTCTTCCCTTCTGGGTAGATGCCGCTGCACCTCGCGACACAAGTGCGTGGCACAAAGGTGACATCAGCAGGACGGCATCGGGCAGTTGTGATTTCGGTATCCGTGCTGGGAGATTATTCCCGTGCGACTTGGCCTTCAAGGTACGCAGCACACAAAGTTCATACAAGCGTTTAATACCCTTCCTACACACCGTTGGTCGAGCAACACCTTGTGCATTGCCTTGGATCAACCCGCCGCGCCCTGGCGCAGCCGATACGCCAGTAGCCACGACAGCGGCAGTGCGGCGAGCAACAGGAATGCCAGCAGGCTCCACTCCGGCAAGGTCAGGTCGAAGAAGCTCCAACTGATGGATACGCAATCCGGGCTACCGAGCAACAGCAACCTGGCGATTTCGCCAATCGGCCGCTGCATCAGGTGCATCACCGGCAGTGGGCAATCCACCACCGGCAGCGGATCGCCTTGCAACCAGACATGCCGCCCGGCCAGCAGCGCGCCGCCAAGCGCGCACAGCAGCGTCAGCCACGCATAACCGCGCAGGCCACGTACCCCCGGCAAATGAATGACCGCCACCAGGCTGATCAGCGCGTACAGCCCGAGCATCAGGCGCTGGCTGAAGCACAGGGCGCAAGGTACCAGGCCAACGACGGACTCCAGGCGAAACGACGCCACGAGCACGGCAAACGAGGCCAGGAAAGCGGGAAGGAACAAGCTGCGCAAGCAGGCCAGCGACATGGGCAATGGATGTCCGCGAGAGGAAAAAGTGACTTGAAACGGTAGAGGAAAGGGGCGCTTTGTATCAAGGCGCTACAGCGGGGACAAGTCGCTGATTGGCAACGAATCAATGCCGCGGAAGGTAGGAATAATCCGGCGGCTGACGGTGAAAAATCGCTCGATTACATGAAGGTGTGAATCACCCGCCAAGCCCGCACCAGCGTACGGGCTTGGCAAGCGGTCAAGCCTGGACGCCCTCCGGCAGCGGCAGGGCCAGCAGGCGCTCATCGAGCAGCCCCAGCCCCTCCTGGAACAACTGGTTGCTGCGCTCGGTCTCGCCCAGCCCAGCCAGCAGCCGCGCCAGTTCGGCGCAGGTTTCCGGGTTGCGCTGCAGCCGCAAGCTGCTTTCCAGGTAATCACGGGCCTTGCCCCACAAACGGTTTTGCAAGCTCAGGCGGCCGAGGGTCAGCAGCAGGCTAGGGTCCTGCGAATGGTCTTTCAGCCAACCCTCGGCAACCTGCAGTTGACGCGCCGGGTCATCGCCGCGCACCAAGCCGTAAAGGCGCGCCAGGTGGCTTTCGTAATTGCGCTTGAGCGCGCCGAGCAACACCTTCTCGGCCTCGCCCTGGGCACCCAGCTGACGCAACTGCTCGGCGTAGGCCAACACCAACCCTGGCTCCTGGCGCTGCGCTGCGGTGAGCTGCTGCCAGGCGCGCTCCAGCGCCTGGCGCGCGGTCTGTGGGTCGGTGCCACGGGTCACCGCCAGGCCAAGGTTCTGGCCCCAGGCGCGCCGCTCAAGCTCGGCCAGCTCGTTGGCTGGCAGCACCTTGTGCTTGCGCAGGTCGGGCAGCAGACGGATCAGCGCCGGCCAGTCATCGCGCTCCAGGTGCAGGCGCTGCAGCAGGCGCAATACCTGGGCGTTGTTCGGGTGACGCTCCTGCATGGCCTGCAGCGCTTCGAGTGCACCCTCGCTTTCGCCGCGGTCCATCTGCAACTGGGCATGGGTGAGGGCAATCGCCAGTTCGGCCTGGGGCTGACGCTCCAGCGCACGCTCGAGCAGGTTGTCGCGGTCTTCGACACGGCCTTGCTCGTTGGCGGCGCGGGCGGCGCCGAGGTAGTAAAGCAGGGGCTGCCGTTCGGATTCGGCGGCGCGCTGCAGATGGCGCTGGGCGCTGCTCCAGCGACCTTCGGCCAGGTCCAACTGGCCTTGCTCGATGGCGATTCGGGTACGGCGGCCACGGTTGCGCCGCGACCAGGGGTTGACCACGCCACTGGAGGTCAGCACCAGCCCGACCAGGTAGCGCAGCACCAGCAGCAACACAACGATGCCGACCAAGGCCCCCAGCGCCGCCCACAGCCCCGACTGATAGCGGAAGCCGCCGTAGGCGATCAGCACGTAGCCGCTGTGCTTGGCGATGGCAATGCCCAGCGCCGCGGCGACGACGATCGCCAGCACCGCCAGCAGGTAGACGCGCTTCATGGCTTGGCCCCTTCAGCTTCGGCCGGCAGGTGGCGACGCTGGATGTAGGCCTGCACGGCGGCCAGGCTTTCGCTGAGGTCTGGGGTCACCACCGACACCGGTTGCTCGGCCAGCTGGTTGAGGCTGTCGAGCATGGCTTTGCTTTGCGGGTTGTCCGGGTTGAAGTTGGCCAGCAGCACGCTGCGCGCATCGTCCAGCGCCTGGTTGTAGACCTTGGCCTCACCGTTGAGTGCGGCCCACTGGGCCTGCTCGATGGTCAGGCTGAGCGCCAGGCGCAGTTGGTTGAGCGACTGTCCGGAGAGCAGCGGGCGCACGTTGTCGTCGGCGTTGAACTCGATCTGGAAGTACTTGGAGAGCTCCGCCCACCACTGCGACCAGCGGCTGGGGCCGTCACCGTCGGCGGTGAGCGCGCCCATGGCATCGGCCTGGCTGTCGAATTCCGGTGACTGGGCACTGAGCTGCTGCACCTGTTCACGCTGGGCGGCGAGCTTGAGGAACAGCCCGGTGCGGTCTGGCTGCTGGGTGCTGTTGAGCGTGGCCAGGCTGCGCGCCAGTTGTTCGCGGGCGGCGAAAGCCCCCGGGTCGCTCTGCTCGCGGAGGATCTCGTCGGCGCCCTCGACCAGCGCCTTGGCGCTGGCGATGTCCTGCAGTGCCGAAAGGCGCAGCGTGGCCAGGCGCAGCAAGTGTTCGGCCTCGGCCAGGCGCCATTCCTTGCGGCTTTCGCCGAGAGCGGTTTCCAGCCGCTGGCTCAGCCGCTGCTGGTCGCCCTGCAGTTGCGCCACCAGCCGCCGACGGTCCTCCAGCTCGCTGGCTGCGGGCAGGCTGGCCAGTTGTGCGCTGAGCTGCTGCTCGCGTTGCTGCAACGCATCGGCGCGCTGGTTGAGCGCTTGCAGATGCTCGCCCTGGCCCTGTTCGCTGCCTTGCAACTGGCGCACCTGCCAGGCACCCCAGCCGCCGATCGCGACCCCGGCGGCGCCCAGCAGCAGGGCCAGCACCGCCACGCCGCTGCCAGAGCGTCGAGCGGGAGCGTTAGTGATTTCCGGCGCCTCGGGCACCGATTTCTGTTCAGTGTGGGGCAAGACCGTTTCGCTCACGTATCCATCCTTTGCATGGCGGCGCATCGCTCAAGCTTAGCGCCTTAAGGGGCAGGTACAGCAGTTTGCTGCACGGCTGCCAGCAAGGCCGCGGCACTGGCGCCACGGCAATCCACAATCTGTCGGGCGCCCAACGCACGGGCCTGTTCGGCGACCCGCGGGCTGGGCACGAACAAGGGCAGGCGTGAAAGCCTTGGCCAATCCGCTCCCGCTATCTGTTGCAAGTGTTCAAGACCCTGCCCACTGCTGACCACCAGGCCATTGAGGCGTTCCCCATCGACGCGGCGCGCCAGCGTGCCCGCCGGATAGTGCGGCAGGCAGCGGCGATACAGTTCCAGATAATCGACACTAGCACCTTGCTCTGCAAGACGCTCGGCCAGCAGTTCGCGACCTCCCACGCCACGCACGATCAGGACACGGGGCACAGGCCGCGCGATGGCCTCGCGCAGGGCCGGCAGGCCAAGCAGGGCCTCGCTGTCATCACCGGTCGCCGGGAAGCTTACCCGCAGCCCGCGGGCCTGGAGGATCCGCGCCGTCGCCTCGCCCACCGTGAACCAGCCCTCGGGCGGTGGCGCGATGCCGGCCTGGTCGAGCTGGTCGAGCAGCAGGCGCGCAGCCGGCTTGCTCACCACGATGATCGCCTGCGCCTGGGCGATGCCGCGCAGGCGATGGAGCTGCGCGGTGTCCGGCTCGATCGCTTCGATCGCCAGCAACGGCAGGCTGGCACTGGCAATGCCCGCCTCGGCCAGTGACTGCGCCAGTGCCGCACAGTCCTCTTCAGGGCGGGTCAGCAGCAGGCGCCAGGGGCTCACGGGTGGCCGGCCTCGCCGTAGACTTCCTTGAGGATCGCCTCGGCGCCCTGGCCGAGCAGGTCCTCGGCAACCTGCACGCCCAGCGCCTCGGCGTTGGCGCGCGGGGCGCGGGCATCGGCCACCAGCAGGGTGCCGCCGGATGGCTGGCCGACCAGGCCACGCAGCCACAACTGCTCGCCCTCGAGCACCGCGTAGCAGGCGATGGGCACCTGGCAACCACCGTTCAGGCGTTTGTTCAGGGCACGTTCGGCAACTACTCGGTCGGCGGTATCGACATGGTGCAGCGGCGCCAGCAGCGCATGGATCTCGCTGTCGGCGCTGCGGCATTCGATGCCCACCGCGCCCTGGCCACCGGCCGGCAGGCTGTCGTCGACGCTGATGGTGTCGGTGATGCGGTCCTCGAAGCCCAGGCGGATCAGGCCGGCGGCGGCGAGGATGATGGCGTCGTACTCGCCGGCGTCGAGCTTGGCCAGGCGGGTGTTGACGTTGCCGCGCAGGAAGCGGATTTCGAGGTCGGGGCGGCGCGCCAGCAACTGGGCCTGGCGACGCAGGCTGGAGGTGCCGACGATGCTGCCGGCCGGCAGTGCGTCGAGGCTTTGGAAGGTATTGGAAACGAAGGCATCGCGCGGGTCTTCGCGCTCGCAGATGCAATACAGGCCCAGGCCTTCGGGGAAGTCCATGGGCACGTCCTTCATCGAATGCACGGCGATGTCGGCTTCGTTGTCGAGCAGGGCGGTTTCCAGTTCCTTGACGAACAGGCCCTTGCCGCCGATCTTCGCCAGCGGCGCGTCGAGCAGCTTGTCGCCGCGGCTGACCATCGGCACCAGGGTGACCAAGAGGCCAGGGTGGGCCTGCTCCAGGCGGGCTTTTACATACTCGGCCTGCCACAGGGCCAAGGCACTTTTACGGGTGGCAATGCGGATTTCGCGAGTGGACATGAAGCGCCCCGATGCAGAGAAATGCTGTCGATGATAACAGCTCTGCCGAGGGGCAAGCAGATGTGGGTCAATCGCGGGGCAAGCCCGCTCCCACGGGCTCGACCCAGCTTGTCAGAGTGCCTGCATCATCTTGCGTACACCGGCCACATGGCGCCGGCTGACGGTCAGCGCGTCACCGTCCAGGCCTTTGAGATAGAGCTGGAAATGCCCCAGCGGCGTACGCTGCAGGCGCTCGATGCGCTCGCGGGCGACCAGGGCGTTGCGGTGGATACGCACGAAGCGCTCGCCAAACTCGTCCTCCAGCGCCTTGAGCGGTTCATCGAGCAGGACTTCACCGGCCTCGTGGCGCAGGGTGACGTACTTGTGATCAGCGATGAAATAGATGACCTGCGGCAGGGGGATCAGCTCGATGCCCTTGCGCGTGCGGGCACTGATGTGGCTGCGTGGGCCGCCGGTTTCACCGGCAGGCCGGGTCAACGCCGCCAACTGGGCACGATTGGGTTTTTCGGCACGGCGCAGCGCGTCGCGCAGGGCCTGGGGCTGGATCGGCTTGTCGACATGGCTGAGGGTGCTTTCCTTGAAAGCCTGGCTGCCGTATTCATCATCGCCGGTGCAGAACACCACGGCAGGCGGCGCCTCGCGCTCGCACAGCCGCGCGGCGACCTGCAGGCCATCGAGGCCCGGCATGCCGATATCGAGCAACACCACGTCGGGCTTGAGGCTTTCGATCAATGCCAGGGCCTCATCGCCGTTGGTGGCGCTGGGCTCCATCACGGTGTAGCCCTCCAGCTCACCGAGCAACCGGCTCAGGCGTTCGCGGGCTTGGGGTTCGTCATCAACGATCAGGACATTCATAATTGCGCTGGATTCCTGAGTGAGTCTCGCACGGGTATAGCGTAGACAGGTGTGGGGTGACTGGTAAGCGGTCACGCTACAGACCGGTGCGAAGGCCAAAGATTCACTGGCCTGGCAGATTCACCGCCAGTCCTTTGTCCAACTGTAGACGGTCCGTGGAACACTGCCGTTCAATCGTTGAATCTGCCGTGCACCCTCTATAACAGACGATTCTCTCGACCAGCGCCCCTGCGGTGGCGGGCGCAACCCTGCTATGATCGCGGCACTTTTTTCGTTCACGCCTTCAACGAGTGAATCCATGAGCACCGACAAGACCAATCAGTCCTGGGGCGGCCGCTTCAGTGAGCCCGTCGACGCCTTCGTCGCCCGTTTCACCGCCTCGGTCGATTTCGACAAGCGCCTGTACCGCCACGACATCATGGGTTCGATCGCCCACGCCACCATGCTGGCGCAGGTCGGCGTGCTCAGCGATGCCGAGCGCGACACCATCATCGATGGCCTGAAGACCATCCAGGGCGAGATCGAGGCCGGCAGTTTCGACTGGCGCGTCGACCTGGAAGACGTGCACATGAACATCGAAGCACGCCTGACCGACCGCATCGGCATCACCGGCAAGAAGCTGCACACCGGCCGTAGCCGCAACGACCAGGTGGCCACCGACATCCGCCTGTGGCTGCGCGACGAGATCGACCTGATTCTGGCCGAGATCACCCGCCTGCAGCAGGGCCTGCTGGAGCAGGCCGAGCGCGAAGCCGAGACCATCATGCCCGGCTTCACCCACCTGCAGACCGCCCAGCCGGTGACCTTCGGCCACCATCTGCTGGCCTGGTTCGAAATGCTCAGCCGTGACTACGAGCGCCTGGTCGATTGCCGCAAGCGCGCCAACCGCATGCCCCTGGGCAGCGCCGCACTGGCCGGCACCACCTACCCGATCGACCGTGAGCTGACCTGCAAGCTGCTGGGCTTCGAAGCCGTGGCCGGCAACTCGCTGGATGGCGTTTCGGACCGTGACTTCGCCATCGAATTCTGCGCTGCCGCCAGCATCGCGATGATGCACTTGTCGCGCTTCTCCGAAGAGCTGGTGCTGTGGACCAGCGCCCAGTTCCAGTTCATCGACCTGCCCGATCGCTTCTGCACCGGCAGCTCGATCATGCCGCAGAAGAAGAACCCGGACGTACCCGAGCTGGTGCGTGGCAAGAGCGGCCGTGTGTTCGGCGCCCTGACCGGCCTGCTGACCCTGATGAAAGGCCAGCCGCTGGCCTACAACAAGGACAACCAGGAAGACAAAGAGCCGCTGTTCGACGCCGCCGACACCCTGCGCGACTCGCTGCGTGCCTTTGCCGACATGATCCCGGCGATCAAGCCCAAGCACGCGATCATGCGTGAAGCGGCCCTGCGCGGTTTCTCCACCGCCACTGACCTGGCCGACTACCTGGTGCGCCGTGGCCTGCCGTTCCGTGATTGCCACGAGATCGTTGGCCATGCGGTCAAGTATGGCGTGGACACCGGCAAGGACCTGGCCGAGATGAGCCTGGACGAGCTGCGCCAGTTCAGCGACCAGATCGAACAGGATGTGTTTGCCGTACTGACGCTGGAAGGCTCGGTCAATGCCCGTAACCACATCGGCGGCACCGCGCCGGCGCAGGTGCGTGCGGCCGTGGTGCGCGGCAAAGAGCTGCTGGCTTCGCGTTAAGCGATCAGCCGTAGGACCAATCGCGGGGGGGGGGGGGGGGGAGGAGAGGAGCCGCGAGGTGCGGTGTGTAGGGGAGGCGGCGTTGGCTCTTATT
>NZ_JBMOWQ010000187.1:0-20864 GCF_049310485.1 Pseudomonas sp. GZD-209 | reverse complement strand
ACCCCCTTCCCCCCTTTGTCTTTTGCGTGGTTTTGCGTTCCTTGTCCCCCCCCGCGATCGTTTCCGGCTTAGCGCTTGCCGCTCTTGACCATTTCCAGGAATGCCGGCATCGCCGCGTCCTTGTCCGCCACGATCCGCGCCATATGCGGGTTCTCGCGCAGCTTGTCGAGCAGCGCCCTGGCTTGCGGGAAGTCCTCCAGGAAGTCGATGTTCAGCACCTTCTTGCCCACCAGGCAGGCCAGGTCCACCGAGAAGCAGAACATCAGGTCGGCTATGGTCAGTTGCTCACCCGCCACATAAGGCGCGAACTTGCCATTGCGCTTGAGGGTGGCAAAGCCTGCCAGCAGGTCGGCCCGCGCCCGCTCCTTGATCAGCGGCTCCACCGCCGCGCCGAAGAACGCCTCGGCATAGCAGGTACGCGCTGGCAGCTCGATATACAGCTCGATTTCCCTGAGCAGCTCGCGGACCTTGGCCTGGCCGAAGGCATCGGCGGGCAGCAGCGCCTTGCCGGGCTGGGTCTGCTCGATGTAGTCGAGGATCACGCCGGTCTCGCTGAGAAAACCATGCTCGGTCTCCAGCACCGGCACCTTGCCGCGCGGGCTCACCGCCAGGGCCTGGGGCGCCTGGCCGCCGAAGAACAGCACCTCTTCGAACGGCAAGCCTTTCTCCAGCAGCGCCAGCTTGACCATGTTGTAGTAGTTGCTGACCGCGAATCCATGAAGCTTGAGCATTGAGACAGCCTCCAGGCCGTGTGGGGATGGCCGGGCTGTTATAGCGCCCTTCCCCAACCATGGCCAGCGTCATGGGCGCGGTCGATGGCCGGGCATTGCCGAAGCAGGCATGGCAAACTGTGCGCCTCACCACAGGAGCACCGCCATGAGCGAACCCCAAGACATCGACAGCAATGATGAAGAAGATTTCGCCGAGGCCACACTGACCCAGGCCATCGAAAACCAGATCGAAAGCGGCGAACCGCCCGCGGCCAAGGCCACGTTCAACAAGCTGACCCTGGTCGGCTACGAGCGTGAAGACATCCTCAACCTCATGGCCCACGTGCTGGCCATCGAGATCGACGCCATGCTCGACGAGGATCGCCCGTTCAACACCGAGTGGTACGAAACCGCCCTGCGCGCCCTGCCGGAACTGCCACCTGAGGCGGATCAAGGCGACATCGAGTAACCCTGACTACACTCCTGACTTCATCCTTGTCTGGAAGTCAGGAGTCGCCCTATGTCCCTCACCCCCGAACTGATCGCCGAACTGGAAGTGCTCGCCCTGTTCAACCTGGACAATCACCAGGAAGGCATCAAGGTTGGCAGCAACGCCTCCCCCGCCCTTATCGCCGCAGCCCAGCGTCTGTACGACAAAGAGCTCATCGACCAGCCTGATGGTGGCTACCTCACCAGCCTGGGCAACGATGCCGCCGAAAGCGTCCAGTTGCTCCTGACCATCCTCAAGACGCCACAGCCGGCCTGATTTCGCCAAGCCCGCCCTCACGCCTGGTGGGAGCGGGCTTGCCCCGCTATGCGCCGCAAACGGGCGCTGTAAATCTGACGCCAAAAAGCCAGCAACCCCTTATCCGACCGCACCACTCAGGCTAAACTCGCCACTGCTCCGCAGCCCGCCTGAGTGCGCAATGAACCACCCTCACGAAATTCGCCCCGACATCGCCCAAGGCATCGACCGCAAGGAGCTGTCGCGCCTGCGTGCACGCTTTCTGAAGGTCAGCCAGGGGCGCCTGGGGCGCGCCATGGAAGGGCTGTCGACGCGCCAGCAACAGGTCATCACGCTGTTGCCGCTGTTCTTCCACGTCAACCACCCACTGCTGCCAGGCTATGTCTCGGGTACTACGCCCGCAGGTGTCTCGGGCTTCGAGCCAGAGGCCGAATTGCTGGCCGAAGCCCAGCGCCTGACCCGCTCGTTCACCTACAAGGCCCGCCACGGCAACCCACCGCAACCGATCCACGGGCTGTTCCTGATGGGCAGCCTGGGCACCCTGGCCCAGGCCGAGCAAAGCGACATGGATGTGTGGGTGTGCCACGCTGCGGACCTGAGCGAACAGGCCCTGGGCGAATTGCGCCGCAAATGCCAGTTGCTCGAGGCCTGGGCGGCCAGCCAGGGGGCCGAGGTGCACTGCTTCCTCATCGATGCACAGGGCTTCGTCCAGGGCGCGCGTGACAGCCAGCTCAGCTCGGACGACTGTGGCACCACCCAGCACTACCTGTTGCTCGACGAGTTCTACCGCACCGCCATCTGGCTGGCCGGGCGTACCCCGCTGTGGTGGCTGGTGCCGGTCTACCAGGAGCACAACTACCGCGACTACACCCAGACCTTGCTGTCCAAGCGCTTCATTCGGGCCCGTGACGATATCGACCTGGGCCACCTGGCGCACATTCCCCAGGAGGAATACGTTGGCGCCGGGCTGTGGCAGCTGTTCAAGGGCATCGACTCGCCCTACAAGTCACTGCTCAAGCTGCTGCTCACCGAGGTCTACGCCAGCGAGCACCCACAGGTGCGCTGCCTGAGCCTGGACTTCAAGCAGGCGGTGTTCGCCAACCACCTGGAGCTGGACGCGCTCGACCCCTACGTGATGGTCTACCGGCGCATCGAAGCTTACCTGTTGCAACGCGGCGAAACCGCCCGCCTGGAACGGGTGCGGCGCAGCCTGTACCTGAAAGTGAACAAGAAGCTCAGCAACCTCGCCTCGCGCAGCGGTGGCTGGCAACGCCGCCTGCTGGCGAAGCTGGCCGAGGAGTGGGGCTGGGACGAGCGCCAACTGGCCCTGCTCGACAGCCGCAGCCAATGGAAGGTGCGCCAGGTGGCCGTCGAGCGCCGTGAGCTGGTGGCCGAACTGAACCACAGCTACCGCTTCCTCAGCGAGTTTGCCCGCACCCAACAGGCCGACAGCCGCGCCGACCCGCGCGAACTGAACGTGCTCGGCCGGCGCCTGTACGCCGCCTTCGAACGCCGCGCCGGGAAGATCGAAGTGATCAATCCTGGCATCGCCCCGGACCTGGCCGAAGACACCCTGACCCTGGTGCAGTCGGCCAACCGCAAGGAGCCCGGCACACATCACTGGGGGCTGTACAACGGCAACCTGGGAGTGCACGAATGGGAGCACTTCAGCCCGATCAAGCGCTGCCGCGAACTGCTCGAACTGCTCACCTGGGCCCACCGCAACGGGGTGATCGACAGCAGCACGCGGATTGCCTTGCACCCAGGTGTCAGCGATCTCAATGATTTCGAGCTGTTCAACCTGATCGGCAGCCTGCAGCAGAGCATCGTGCTGCCGCTGGAGACGGTCAGCGAAGCCCGCCTGCTGCAACCGAGCGTGGCCGACGAAATCCTTTTGCTGGTCAACGTCGCTGTCGACCCGCTGCGCCATCACCGCGACCTGAACATCCTGATGACCACCGAGCGCACCGACTCGCTCAGTTACGCCGGGGTGCGCGAAAACCTGGTGCTGACCCTCGACCAGATCACCCTCAACAGCTGGAACGAGGTGCTGGTGCAGCGCTATGACGGCGAGCATGCCCTGATGCGTTGCCTGCGCGACCACCTCAACAGCCTTGGCCGGCGTAACCACCGCCCGCGGGTGCGGGTGCGCTGCTACTGTCACAACCGCGCCCAGGCCATCAGCCAGCGGGTAGAGGAGATCTTCGCGACCGCGCAACGGCTGCTCGACCAAGGCCTCAACCACCGTTACCTGCTGCAGGTGGCCCAGCACACCCATGTCCTGGAGCTGCTGCCGGGGCAGGTCAGCCTGGCCACCCTCGACGACCAGGATGCCGTGCTGGCGGCACTGGGCGAGGTCCGCAGCGCCTACAGCCCACTGCATCTGGATGCCAACGCCCTGCAGGACCACGACCTGCCGCTGGTCCTCGAGCAAGGCCGACCAGGCTGTATCCAGGTGTTCTACCGCCTGCTCGATGGCTGGGCCGACCTGTATGTGCTGGATGAGCACAACGTCTTGTGGCAGCAGCGCGTGGCGTTGCAGGACGAGCAACACCTGTTGCTGCCACTGCATCGTTTTCTGCAGTCGATGGTGATCCGCCGCGATGCCCAACTGCCACTGGAGAGCCTGCAGCAAGCGTCGCTGGAGATCGCCTATTGCCAGTTGCTGCCCTCAGGCTTGGGCAAGGCTCGCAGCCTGGAGCCACGCCAGGCGCCGCTGGACGGCCGCAGCCAGCCTTACTACGAGGTCCAGGCGATTGTGCAGGGCGGTGCGGGCGGCGCCGTGCACGTCACGCTCTATTGCGATCAGCAGGAGTTTTCCGAGCTGGAACACGGCGACCAACTGTATGCCGTGGCCGCCCGGCAGATCCTGCGCCAGCGCCACAGCGCCGGCAGCTACCGCTGCTATATCACCGACCTGGACCTGTCCGATCTGCTGGGCGACGACCCAGGTTCGACGAGCCTGTGCCTGCGCTACAAGCGCGAGCTCGAGCAGGCCTTGAACGATGGCCTGGAGCAACTGCAGGCGGCGCTGGAGCCCTGAGGCCCAGGGGCCGCGTCAGAGGTCGAAATCACCCGCCGCTTCCGGCTGGTACTCCACGGCCAGCAGTTCGAGCTTGAGGGTCTTGCCACCGGGGGCCGGCCAGTCGATCTGGTCACCCACCGACAGCCCCAGCAACGCACAACCGATCGGCGCCAGGATGGAGACATTGCCTTCCGGGCCGGCATCCTTCGGATAAACCAGGGTCAGGTGGTAGTCCTTGCCGCTGGCGATCTCACGGCAGTGCACGCGCGAGTTCATGGTAACCACGCCAGCCGGCACCTCTTCGTGACCGACCACCTGTTCGGCGCGGTCCAGCTCGTCCTGCAGGGCGAGCACACCCGGGGTGCTTTCATCGAGGCTGTCGATCAGGCGCTCGAGACGCTGTACGTCCAATCGGGTGAGGGTGAGGGAAGGTTTGGTGCTCATGATCCAGTCAGACTCCTTTGAACAGGCAATTTGCTTGAGGCAGATAAAGCAAAACCCCGCCCAAGGGCGGGGTTTGTGAATGCTGTGGCGTCAGCGACGCAAGACCCGACACTACCACAGCAGGGCAAATACTCAAGCCCGCAGCATCAATGGGGTTATGCCTGGGCCCGCGCTTTCAGGGCCAGGGCCTCGCGGCAGATCTGCCGGCGCCGGTCGTCGTCGGCCGCCCGCCACTCGCGGATATGCTCGACATGGCGATGGCAGCCGGTGCAGACCTTGTGTTCATCGAGGCGGCACACGCTGATGCAGGGTGACGGCACGGCTGGGCTGACATTGCTGTACAGCGGCTTGGGGGGCCGAGGCTGGTCGCTCATGTCAGATTTCGTCGAAGTCCAGCTTCTCGCCGGCACGCTCCCAGACAATGCGCTCGAGCATCTCGCCGAGCAGCTCCTCGCTTTTCTCGCACACCCACTTGCCGCTCTCTTCGTCGTAGTCGAAGTGGAAACCGCCGGACTTGTCCGCCAGCCACAGTTGGCGCAGTGGCTCCTGGCGGCTGAAGATCAGCTGGCTGCCGTTGTCGAACTTGATGGTCAGGACACCGGCGGAGTTTTCCATGTCCAGGTCCAGGCCGCTCTCGTCGAACAGGTCTTCCAGGGCCTGTTGGGTCGCGTCGACCAGGTCGTGGAAACGCGCTTCGCTCAAACTCATGTGCATGGACCTCGAAAAATGGCTGCGTTGCAAGCAAGGCGGGGAAGATACGGGCGCCAGCAGTTGAATGCAAAGACTAGCGGATACCTGGGCCGGCCCCTTCGCGGGCAAACCCGCTCCCGCAACGTTCCTATGGACCGGGTTTACCCGTGACGGGGCCGGCACTGACAGCCCAAGAATAACGCCGCCCGGCGGGCCGGCCCTTGCATAGGCAATCGGGTGGTCGCTCGGTATACTCGGGCGCAATACTGCTTATTTCAAAGGATTTCACCAATGAAGCGCCTGATTTCCTCCCTCGCGGCGCTGGTCGCGGTTGCCTGCCTCGTTTCGGCCTGCGGTCAGAAGGGCCCCCTGTACCTGCCGGAAGACGGCAAGGACGGCAAAGGCCCGAGCAAGTCGCACCAGCAGCACAAGCACGCCCAGCCGGCCGAACAGCAAGACGAGCTGGAGCAGCCCGAGCAGTCTCCCGCGCAGTAAGGAAATCCCATGGATGCATTCAACTACCGTGGCGGCGAGCTGTTCGCGGAAGGGGTGGGCCTGTCAGCCATCGCCGAGCGTTTCGGCACCCCCACCTACGTGTATTCGCGCGCCCACATCGAGGCCCAGTACCGTAGCTATGCCGATGCCCTGCAGGGTGTCGAGCACCTGGTCTGCTTCGCGGTCAAGGCCAACTCCAACCTCGCCGTGCTGAACCTGCTGGCCCGGATGGGTTCGGGTTTCGACATCGTCTCCGGCGGTGAGCTGGAGCGCGTGCTGGCTGCCGGCGGGCGTGCCGATCGCGTGGTGTTCTCCGGTGTCGGCAAGACCCGCGAAGACATGCGTCGTGCCCTGGAAGTCGGCGTGCACTGCTTCAACGTCGAATCCACCGACGAACTCGAGCGCCTGCAAGTGGTAGCCGCCGAGCTGGGCAAGGTGGCCCCGGTGTCGCTGCGGGTGAACCCGGATGTCGATGCCGGCACCCACCCGTACATCTCCACCGGCCTCAAAGAGAACAAGTTCGGTATCGCCATCGCCGATGCCGAAGCCATCTACGTGCGCGCCGCGCAGCTGCCAAACCTGGAAGTGGTCGGCGTCGACTGCCACATCGGTTCGCAGCTGACCACCGTCGAGCCGTTCCTCGATGCGCTGGACCGCCTGTTGGTGCTGGTCGACCGCCTCGCCGAATGCGGCATCCACCTGCGCCACCTGGACCTGGGCGGCGGTGTCGGCGTGCGGTACCGCGATGAGCAGCCGCCGTTGGTGGCCGACTACATCAAGGCCATCCGCGAGCGTGTCGGCGACCGTGACCTGGCTCTGGTGTTCGAACCGGGCCGCTACATCGTGGCCAACGCCGGCGTGCTGCTGACCCGCGTGGAATACCTCAAGCACACCGAGCACAAGGACTTCGCCATCATCGATGCGGCGATGAACGACCTGATCCGCCCGGCCTTGTACCAGGCCTGGATGGGTGTCAGTGCAGTCAAACCCCGTGAAGGTGAAGGCCGTGCCTACGACCTGGTCGGACCGATCTGCGAGACCGGCGACTTCCTGGGCAAGGACCGCGTGCTGAACCTGGCCGAAGGCGACCTGCTGGCCGTGCAGTCTGCCGGCGCCTATGGTTTCGTCATGAGCTCGAACTACAACACCCGTGGCCGCTGCGCCGAAGTACTGGTCGATGGTGACCAGGCCTTCGAAGTGCGTCGCCGCGAAACCATCGCTGAACTGTTCGCCGGCGAAAGCCTGCTGCCGGAGTGAACCCATGCTGCTGCGCTTTACTAAAATGCACGGGCTTGGCAACGACTTCATGGTCCTCGACCTGGTCAGCCAGCACGCGCATATCCAGCCCAAGCACGCCAAGCAATGGGGTGACCGCAACACCGGCATCGGCTTCGACCAACTGCTGATCGTCGAGGCACCGAACAACCCGGACGTGGACTTCCGCTACCGGATCTTCAACGCCGACGGCTCCGAGGTCGAGCAATGCGGCAACGGCGCGCGCTGCTTCGCCCGCTTCGTGCTGGACAAGCGCCTGACCGCAAAAAAACGTATCCGCGTCGAAACCAAGAGCGGCATCATCGAGCTGGACGTGCGCAACGACGGGCAGATCTGTGTCGACATGGGCCCGCCGCGCTTCGTCCCAGCCGACATCCCGTTCATCGCCGATGAGCAGGCTTCCAGCTACCCGCTGGAAGTCGACGGCCAAGTGCACCAGATCGCTGCCGTGTCGATGGGCAACCCGCATTCGGTGCTGCGCGTCGATGACGTGCGCAGCGCGCCGGTGCACGAGCTGGGGCCGAAGATCGAGCACCATCCGCGCTTCCCGCAGCGGGTCAATGCCGGTTTCATCCAGGTCGTTGACCGCCACCGCGCCAACCTGCGGGTGTGGGAGCGTGGCGCGGGCGAGACCCAGGCTTGCGGCACCGGCGCCTGCGCCGCCGCCGTCGCGGCCATCGCCCAGGGCTGGATGGACTCGCCGGTGACCATCGACCTGCCCGGCGGGCGCCTGAGCATCGAGTGGGCTGGCCCCGGCCAGCCGGTATTGATGACCGGCCCGGCCGTACGTGTATTCGAAGGACAGGTTCGTCTTTAAGCGAGTAGCCGCCATGACTGAACAGCCGCACGTTGTACCCGAGCTCGACGCCGACGCGGTGGTCGCCTATCTGCGCGCCCACCCCACGTTCTTCGCCGAGCATGACGAGCTGCTGATCGAGCAGCGCATCCCCCACCAGCGCGGCGACAGCGTGTCGCTGGTGGAGCGCCAGCTCAAGCTGCTGCGTGACCGCAACATCGAGATGCGCCATCGCCTGTCGCAATTGATGGACGTGGCCCGCGACAACGACCGGCTGTTCGACAAGACCCGCCGGCTGATCCTCGACCTGCTGGATGCCGGCAGCCTGGAAGAAGTGGTGATGGCCGTTGAAGACAGCCTGCGCCAGGAGTTCAAGGTGCCCTTCGTCAGCTTGATCCTGTTCGGCGAGAATGCCGCGCCGGTCGGCCGCTGGGTGTCCGGCAGCGAGGCCCAGCAGGCCATCGGCGGGCTGATCGGTGGCGGCAAGACCATCAGCGGCAGCCTGCGCGAGCACGAGCTGGCCTTCCTGTTCGGCAATGATCAGCACAAGGAGGTCGGCTCCAGCGCCGTGGCCACCCTGGAGTACCAGGGCCTGCATGGCGTGCTGGCGATCGGCAGTCGCGACCCGCAGCACTACAAGAGCAGCGTCGGCACCCTGTTCCTCAGCTACATCGCCGAAGTGCTGGGCCGCGTGGTGCCACGCTTCACCCAGACGCTACGCTCGGTGCGCTGATGGAACGCCAGCTGGAGGCTTATTGCGCGCACCTGCGCAACGAGCGCCAGGTGTCCGAACACACTCTGCTGGCCTACCGCCGCGACCTGGAAAAGGTCATTGCCTACTGCAACAGCCAGGGCATTGGCGACTGGCCTGCGCTGCAAGTCCAGCAGCTGCGCCAACTGGTGGCGCGCCAGCACCATCACGGGCAGTCCTCACGCAGCCTGGCGCGCCTGCTTTCGGCGGTGCGCGGGCTGTACCGCTACCTCAACCGCGAAGGCCTGTGCCAACACGACCCGGCCGATGGCCTGGCGCCCCCCAAGGGCGAGCGGCGCCTGCCCAAGGTGCTCGACACCGATCGCGCGCTGCAGCTGCTCGATGGCGGCGTTGATGATGACTTCATCGCCCGGCGTGATCAGGCCATCCTCGAACTGTTCTACTCCTCCGGCCTGCGCCTGTCGGAATTGGCCGGCCTCGACCTCGAGTACCTCGACCTGGCCGCCGGGCTGGTGCAGGTGCAGGGCAAGGGCAGCAAGAGCCGCGTATTGCCGGTCGGGCGCAAGGCGCGCGAGGCGCTGCAGGCGTGGCTGCGCCTGCGCGGCATCGGCAGCCCCCAGGACGGCGCGGTGTTCATCACCCGCCAGGGCAAGCGCCTCAGCCCACGGGCCATTCAGTTGCGGGTCAAGACCGCCGGCGAGCGCGAGCTTGGCCAGCACCTGCATCCGCACATGCTTCGCCATTCCTTCGCCAGCCACTTGCTGGAATCGTCCCAGGACCTGCGCGCGGTGCAGGAAATGCTCGGCCACGCCGACATCAGCACCACGCAGATCTACACCCACCTGGACTTCCAACACCTGGCCGCGGTGTACGACAGCGCCCACCCCCGGGCCAAACGCAGCAAAGGCACAGACTCATGAGCATCAAGCTGATCACCTTCGACCTGGACGACACGCTGTGGGACACCGCACCGGTCATCGCCAGTGCCGAAACCGTCCTGCGCGACTGGCTCGCCGCCAATGCGCCGGTTCTGGGCGCGGTGCCGGTGGAGCACCTGTTCGCCATCCGTGAACGCCTGGTGCAGGCCGAACCCGGCCTCAAGCACCGCATCAGCGCCCTGCGCAGGCGTGTGCTGTTCCACGCCCTGGAAGAGGTCGGCTACAGCGAGAAGCACGCCCAGGAACTGGCCAACGAAGGCTTCGAGGTGTTCCTCCATGCGCGGCACCAGGTCGAGGTGTTCCCCGAGGTGCAGCCGGTGCTGGAGATCCTGCGCCACCAGTACATGCTCGGGGTGGTCACCAATGGCAACGCCGACGTGCGCCGGCTCGGCTTGGCGGACTACTTCCGCTTTGCCCTGTGCGCCGAGGACCTGGGCATAGGCAAGCCGGATCCGGCACCGTTCATGGAGGCCTTGAAACTGGGTGGCGTGGACGCAGGGGCAGCGGTGCACATCGGCGACCACCCGGGCGACGACATCGCCGGGGCACAACGGGCCGGGTTGCGCGCGGTGTGGTTCAACCCGCAGCACAAGGCCTGGAGCGGCGAGCAGGCGCCGGATGCCGAGATCCAGCGGCTGTCGCAGTTGCCCGAGGTGCTGGCGCGCTGGCGCTGAGCGTGACCGTGGGAGCGGCGGTGCGCCGATGCGACTTGCCCCGCGATTTCGATGATTAAGCGGACATCGCAATCGCGGGGCAAGCCCGCTCCCACGGTGAACAGCCGCGTTCTTTCAGCCACAAAAAAGCCCGCAGCGACGGCGGGCTTCTTTGCTTTCAGCCACTCAGATAGGGCGGCTGCCGTACTTGTTGTCCGGCTTCTTGGGCGGGTCGGCGACCACATTGGCCTCGACTTCCTGCACCTTGCCACCGCGCGAAAGAAACTCTTCCATCGCCTTGGCCAGGGCATCACGCTCCTTCTGCTTGGCTTCCATGCTCGGCATTTCGTCTACCGAAACAGCCGCCTTGGACTTGCCCTTGGCGGTCGGCGCAGGGCTGCTGTCGTCATCGCCAGCATCTTCCGCACCATCGTCGGCTGCCGCTTCGAGGCCTTCATCAGCCTCGTCTTCGTCACCTACTTCGAGGTCATCATTTTCCAGATCGTCGTCGCTCATGTTCTACCTCATGACTTGCGAAAAGCAGGTTAGTTATAGACCGGTGCGACCGTAGACGGCAGTCACCGGTGAAAATTCAACTGGCCGTGGGTTGGCCACTGCCTCGGGTATCCACCCCCTGATGGGAGGCCCGGCACCCAGCAGACCCTGCTCCTGGCAAGGCCTGACAAAACTGTTCTGACCCTGGCTGGCCACAGGCTACTGCAAGCCTAGCAAAGGGTGGCGAAGTGTGCGGGTTACTCGTCCCACACCCTTCGGCGCGCATTCTAGCGCGCTCGCAGAAAAAGCAAAGCACCAGAAACGCCCAATGACTTGTAAGTTTTCTGCCCGGGTCGCGAACAGGACAGCGAAACCGTTTGCCGGGCGTAAAACGGCAAACTACAGGCAAAAAAATGCCCGGCGAACCGGGCAAGATTTCCAGCGTGGCGGTCACAGGTTGTAGCCGCGCTCGTTGTGTTGAGCCAGGTCGAGGCCGACCGACTCTTCTTCTTCGCTGACCCGCAGGCCCATCACCAGATCCAGCACCTTGAGGATCACGTAAGTGACGATGGCGGTGTAGACCACGGTGAACAGCACACCTTTGGCCTGGATCCAGAACTGCGCGGCGATGTCGGTGACCGCGCCGAAGCCGCCCAGGGCCGGTGCTGCGAACACACCGGTGAGCAGCGCACCGACGATGCCACCGATGCCGTGCACGCCGAAGGCGTCGAGCGAGTCGTCGTAACCCATCTTGCGCTTGAGGCTGGTGGCGCAGAAGTAGCAGACCACGCCCGAGACCAGGCCGATCACCAGCGCGCCCATCGGGCCGACGGTACCGGCGGCCGGGGTAATGGCGACCAGGCCGGCGACCACACCCGAGGCGATGCCCAGGGCGCTCGGTTTGCCGTGGAAGATCCACTCGGCGAACATCCAGCCCAGGGCAGCGGCGGCGGTCGCGATCTGGGTGACCAGCATGGCCATGCCGGCGGTGCCGTTAGCGGCCGCCGCAGAGCCTGCGTTGAAGCCGAACCAGCCGATCCACAGCATGGCCGCGCCCATCAGGGTGTAGCCCAGGTTGTGCGGCGCCATCGGCGTGGTCGGGTAGCCTTTGCGCTTGCCCAGCACCAGGCAGCAGACCAGGCCGGCGATACCGGCGTTGATGTGCACCACGGTGCCGCCGGCGAAGTCCAGTACGCCCCAATCCCACATCAGCGCACCGTCACCGCTCCAGACCATGTGCGCGATCGGCGCATAGACCAGGGTGAACCACACGCCCATGAAAATCAGCATGGCCGAGAACTTCATGCGTTCGGCAAAGGCACCGACGATGAGCGCCGGGGTGATGATGGCGAAGGTCATCTGGAAGGTGATGAACACCGCTTCAGGGAACAACGCAGTGGCAGAGGTCAGGCCCGACGGCGTGACGCCGTTGAGGAAGGCCTTGGAGAAGCCACCGATAAAGGAATTCAGGTTGAGTACGCCCTTTTCCATACCTGCGGTATCGAATGCCAGGCTGTAACCGTAGATAACCCACAGGATGCTGATCAGCCCGGTGATGGCAAAGCACTGCATCATCACCGACAGCACGTTCTTGGAACGCACCATGCCGCCGTAGAACAGGGCCAGGCCCGGGATGGTCATGAACAGGACCAGCGCCGTCGAGGTGAGCATCCAGGCGGTGTCGCCGGAGTTGAGCACCGGGGCGGCAGTTTCCTCGGCCAGGGCCAGCCCTGGCATTACGAGGGACAATAGGGCTCCTAGCCCTGCGATCTTACGCAGAGTCATGTTGTTTTCTCCTGGGGCGTTGGGTTTGGTGAGGCTTTTTTGTAGCGTTTAGATCGCGTCGGTATCGGTTTCGCCGGTACGGATGCGGATCGCTTGCTCCAGATTGACCACGAAAATCTTGCCGTCACCGATCTTGCCGGTGTTGGCCGCCTTGGTGATGGCCTCGATCACCCGATCAAGGTCTTTGTCGTCGATGGCGACATCGATCTTCACCTTGGGCAGGAAATCGACCACGTATTCGGCGCCGCGATACAGCTCGGTGTGACCCTTCTGCCGGCCGAAGCCTTTGACTTCGGTCACGGTGATGCCCTGCACGCCGATTTCCGACAGCGACTCGCGCACGTCGTCCAGCTTGAACGGCTTGATGATGGCAGTGACTAGCTTCATGAAACTCTCTCCCGATTTGGTGGACTTGCCCCAGGAAAACAAACCCGTCTCAAGTCTAAGCGCAGCGCCTGGCTTTGTAACGCGTCGTCGGCTCCATCCTCCCCGCCGCGACACCTTGTGGCGGTGACCGAGGGCCTTACCACTGGGCTACGCACTGCCTGGTCACAGCGGACCGCATCAGTGCATGGCTCACCGAGGTCTTTGCAGAAACCTTGCCAGCTCCGGGAAAACGCCAGAAAACAGGTAGTTGCGTGAAACAGTCGGGATTGGCCAGTCGCCAGCAGGGAAAAGCTGCACAACTTCGGTGCGCGACCTTTGGCCGCCCTGCGCAAAAAGTGTGCAGGGCAGACCGTGAAAAGGGGCGTGATACACTGCTGCCCTTTCACCCATCAACGGATAGCCTGACATGCTCGCGCCCAAAGCCCTTCTCGATGCCCTGAGCGACCAGGCCTCGCGCCTGTTCAGCGGCGACACCGCTCAGCCCCGCGCCGAACTGGAGAGCCAGTTCAAAGTGCTGATGCAGGGTGCCTTCAGCAAGCTCGACCTGGTCAGCCGCGAGGAGTTCGACAGCCAGATGGTGGTATTGGCCCGCACCCGCGCCCGCCTTGAAGCGCTGGAGAAGCAGTTCGCCGAACTGGAAGCGCGGATCGCGCCAGCGCCAGCATCAGAGCAATAATCATCCCGTCTCTGGAGCGGCCCTGCCGCTCCTGCAGGCAGCGCACCCTGCCGTTGGAGTTTCCAACATATAATTGCGCTGATTAAACCAGATGAAACTTAATTCAGTTTCACCTTGCGGGTTGACTTGCCCGCTATGCTTTGCATAAAGTTCACCCGCCCTGAAAACCGGGCCTTTATTTCAACTCACGAAGAATTCAATGGACACAGTATCTAGTCGCTGCCTGGCCGCCCCTGGCTGTCAGGCACTTGAACCGGAACTCCGGGCCCGCCTCCCTGGCTGGGCAAGCCGCGCCAGAGCCTGATGCTCCGCCGTAGCTTGCCGCCTCGGGTGCCAGCCCGGTCGGAGGCAAGCTCATGAACCTCATCACCTTTATCCGTACACACCTGCACGCCCGCCTCGGTGCGCTGCACGCCTGTGCCCATGCGGCCCCGCCGCCCTTCCCCGCCCCCGTCGCGCGTGGCTCTCGTCTGCGTGCCGCCTGGCTATTGCAACCTGGCAAAGGCTGCCTGCGCCTGCACTGGCATGCCGACGACGGCCAGGAACCGCCGAGTCGATGGCGCGCCTTGTTGTGTTTCGGCTGACGGGCGCGTCGCCACTTACCTATTGAATTGCCACCAATAAGACACGAACTTTTCATCATTAAAGTTCGCGGGGTTCTTATTGCCTGAAAGTTACCAGAGGAATAACGACACCATGGACTCAGCCAGTAGAAAGTTCGCTGCCGACATTAACTCCGGCACGCGCCAGCGAACGTTCAACCGCCGGAAAGACAACGTTATTTACCGATCGAATGATCGCGGCCCGAAACACGCGCACTCACCCGCCCAACCGTGAGTCGACTGTGTTTCGTGCCGCCTCCTGCGGCAGGAGCACAGCCCGATGACCGTCAAAGACCGCAACACCTCCACGACTCCGGACGCTCGCCTGTCCATGCGCGCCGCCCGTGAGGCGCGCAACGGCCTGGCCGTCACCCTCGCCAACCTCGACGCCAGCGAGCTCGGCCTGACCGAGCACGAAGCCGCCAAACGCCTGCAGCGCGATGGCGCCAACGAAGTCGCCCACGACAAACCGCAACCGGCCCTGGTGCAACTGCTCAAGGCGCTGCACAACCCCTTCATCTATGTACTGCTCACCCTCGCCGCCATCAGCTTCGTCACCGACTACTGGCTGCCGCTGCGCGCCGGTGACCTCGACGACCTCGACCTGACCAAGGTGATCATCATCCTGACCATGGTCAGCGTCAGCGGCCTGCTGCGTTTCTGGCAGGAATACCGTTCGAGCAAGGCGGCCGAAGCACTCAAGGCGATGGTCCGCACCACCGCCACGGTGCTGCGTCGCGAGCGCCACGACACCCCCGCGCAGCTGCGCGAAGTGCCCATGAACGAACTGGTGGCCGGCGATATCGTGCAATTGGCCGCTGGCGACATGATCCCTGCCGATATCCGCCTGATCGAGTCGCGCGACCTGTTCATCAGCCAGGCCGTGCTCACCGGCGAAGCGCTGCCGGTGGAAAAGTACGACACCCTCGGCCACATCGCACCGAAGTCCGCCGCCGACAGCGCCACTGACGAAGGCAGCCTGCTCGACCTGCCGAACATCGGCTTCATGGGCACCAACGTGGTCAGCGGCCGCGCCCGCGCCGTGGTGGTGGCCACCGGCAAGCGCACCTACTTCGGCTCGCTGGCCAGGGCAATTGCCGGCTCGCGCAGCCAGACCGCCTTCGACCGCGGCGTGAACAGCGTCAGCAGCCTGCTGATCCGCTTCATGCTGGTGATGGTGCCGGTGGTGTTCGTGCTCAATGGCGTGGTGAAGGGCGACTGGAGCGATGCCTTCCTGTTCGCCCTGGCCGTGGCCGTGGGCCTCACCCCGGAAATGCTGCCGATGATCGTCAGTGCCAACCTGGCCAAGGGCGCCGTGGCCATGGCCAGGCGCAAAGTGGTGGTCAAGCGCCTGAACGCCATCCAGAACTTCGGTTCGATGGATGTGCTGTGCACCGACAAGACCGGCACCCTCACCCAGGACCGCATCATCCTCGAACACCATGTCGACCCGAGCGGCCGCACCGACCCGCAACTGCTCGAGCTGGCCTGGCTCAACAGCCACCACCAGAGCGGCGTGAAGAACCTGATGGACCAGGCCGTGCTGCGCTTCGCTGGCGAGAACAGCGGCTTCCAGCCGCCCTACGCCTACGCCAAGGTCGACGAATTGCCCTTCGACTTCATTCGCCGGCGCCTGTCGGTGATCGTCAAGGATGCGCTCGGCGATCACCTGCTGGTCAGCAAAGGCGCGGTCGAGGAAATGCTCGCCATCGCCACCCATGTAGAAGATAACGGCCAGCGCATCCCTCTCGACGAGGCCCAGCGCCAGCAACTGCTGGCCAGCGCCAGCGCGTTCAACCAGGACGGCTTTCGCGTGCTGCTGATCGGCACCCGCGAAATCCCCGCCACCGAGCGCAAGGCCCAGTACAGCACCGCTGACGAGCGCGGCCTGGTGATCCGCGGCTTCCTGACCTTCCTTGACCCGCCCAAGGAAACGGCTGGCCCGGCCATTGCTGCGCTGCGTGACATGGGCGTGAAGGTGAAAGTGCTGACTGGCGACAACCCCGTGGTCACCTGCAAAGTTTGCCGCGAAGTGGGCCTGGAGCCCGGCCAGCCACTGCTTGGGCAGGACATCGAGCGGCTGGACGACGCCCAACTCAAGGCGCTGGTCGAAGAACGTACGGTATTCGCCAAGCTCACCCCGTTGCAGAAGTCGCGGGTGCTCAAGGCGTTGCAGGCCAACGGCCACACCGTCGGTTTTCTCGGCGACGGCATCAACGACGCCCCTGCCCTGCGTGACGCCGACGTGGGCATTTCGGTGGACAGCGGCACCGACATCGCCAAGGAATCGGCCGACATCATCCTGCTGGAAAAGAGCCTGATGGTGCTCGAAGAAGGCGTGCTCAAAGGCCGCGAAACCTTCGGCAACATCATGAAGTACCTGTGCATGACTGCCAGTTCCAACTTCGGCAACGTGTTTTCGGTACTGGTGGCCAGCGCCTTCATCCCGTTCATGCCGATGCTGGCGATCCACCTGCTGCTGCAGAACCTGATGTACGACTTCTCTCAGCTGTCGCTGCCCTGGGACCGCATGGACAAGGAGTTCCTGCGCGAACCGCGCAAATGGGATGCCCGCAACATCGGCCGCTTCATGCTGTGGATCGGGCCTACCTCGTCGATCTTCGACATCACCACCTTCGCCCTGATGTGGTACGTGTTTGCTGCCAACAGCGTGGAGATGCAGGCGCTGTTCCAGTCCGGCTGGTTCATCGAAGGGCTGCTGTCGCAGACATTGGTGGTGCACATGCTGCGCACCCGCAAGGTGCCGTTCCTGCAGAGCACTGCGGCGCTGCCGGTGATCCTCGCCACGGGCCTTGTGATGTGCCTGGGTATCTACATCCCGTTCTCGCCACTGGGGGCGATGGTCGGGCTGGTGCCGCTGCCGTGGCAATACTTCCCTTGGCTGGCCGCCACCCTGCTGGGTTACTGCCTGGTGGCGCAAGGCATGAAGACCCTGTACATCCGCCGCTTCGGCCAGTGGTTCTGAGGGGGGCGTATGCGTGTACTGATCTGTGCGGGGCGCAACTACGCCGACCACCAGCGCTGCCGTCGGGCGCTGGACGAACTGCAGCGCCAGCAACCGATCCAGGTGCTCATACACGGCGGCAGCCAGTACCTGGGTGGCGATATCGAAGCCTGGGCGCGGGAGCACGGTGCGGACATCGTCCGCTACCCGCCCAACTGGCAGTTGCACGGCAAACTGGCTGAGCGTCTGCGCAACGCTTTCATGCTGCGTGACAGCCGGCCTGACCTGGTGCTGGCTTTGCCGGGCGCAGACGATACCGAGGAGCTACTGGCTCGGGCGCGGGGTGAAGGGGTTGCGGTGGTGTGCGGCAGGCAGCCTCGCCGCTAGGTGAGGCTGCGGAAAAACCTCGACGCACTCTTTCCAGCGTGCCCGCCAGGGACACCACTATGCTTTGCCGGGCCGCAGGATGCGGCCTGAATTACGCGAACACGGAGCGCCCATGTCCCTCGCCCTCGTCCACAGCCGCGCCCAGGTGGGCGTGCTGGCACCCGCCGTCAGTGTCGAAACCCACCTGGCCAACGGCCTGCCGTCGCTTACCCTGGTCGGTTTGCCGGAGGCCACGGTCAAGGAAAGCAAGGACCGGGTACGCAGCGCCATCGTCAACGCCGGGCTGGATTACCCGGCCCGGCGCATCACCCAGAACCTCGCCCCGGCCGACCTGCCCAAGGACGGTGGGCGCTACGACCTGGCCATCGCCCTGGGGATCCTCGCCGCCAACGGCCAGGTGCCGGTGGCCGCGCTCGAAGACATCGAATGCCTGGGGGAACTGGCCCTGTCCGGGGCGCTGCGGCCAGTGCAGGGTGTGCTGCCCGCCGCACTGGCGGCACGCGAAGCCGGGCGGGCGCTGGTGGTGCCACGCGAGAACGCCGAGGAAGCCAGCCTGGCCAGCGGGCTGGTGGTGTACGCGGTGGGGCATCTGCAGGAGCTGGTGGCGCACCTGAGCGGGCAACTGCCGCTGCCACCCTATGCGGCCAACGGCTTGCTGCTGGAACAGCGGCCCTACCCTGACCTCAGCGAAGTACAGGGCCAGACAGCCGCTAAACGTGCCCTGCTGGTGGCGGCTGCCGGTGGGCACAACCTGTTGTTCACCGGGCCGCCCGGCACCGGCAAGACCCTGCTTGCCAGCCGCCTGCCCGGCCTGCTGCCACCGCTGGACGAGCGCGAGGCGCTGGAGGTGGCGGCAATCCGCTCGGTCAGCGGCCACGCACCGCTGGACAGCTGGCCGCAACGGCCGTTTCGCCACCCCCATCACTCCGCCTCGGGCCCGGCACTGGTCGGTGGCGGTAGCCGCCCGCAGCCGGGCGAAATCACCCTGGCGCACCATGGCGTGCTGTTTCTCGATGAACTGCCAGAGTTCGAGCGGCGCGTGCTGGAAGTGCTGCGCGAGCCGTTGGAATCGGGCGAAATCGTGATCGCCCGGGCCAGGGACCGGGTGCGCTTCCCGGCACGCTTCCAGTTGGTGGCGGCAATGAACCCCTGCCCCTGCGGCTACTTTGGCGACCCCACCGGCCGTTGCCGCTGCAGCCCCGAGCAGATCCAGCGCTACCGCAACAAACTCTCCGGCCCCCTGCTCGACCGCATCGACCTGCACCTGACGGTGGCCCGGGAGAATACCGTGCTCGATAACCAACCCAGTGGCGAAACCAGCGCCAGTGTCGCCGCTGTCGTGGCCGAGGCCCGTGCGCTGCAGCAACGTCGCCAGGGCTGCGCCAATGCCGTCCTCGACCTCAACGGCCTGCGCCGGCATTGCCTGCTGACATCGGCCGACCAGGCCTGGCTGGAAACCGCCTGCGAACGCCTCACGCTGTCGCTGCGGGCGGCCCATCGCCTGCTCAAGGTGGCGCGTACGCTGGCGGACCTGGAGCAGGCCGAGGCCATTGCCCGGGCTCATCTGGCCGAAGCGATGCAGTACCGGCCAGGCAGCTGACGGGCCATGCACAGGGTCAATCTTCTCCATAGCTGAAATATATTTTGCGCACTAACTATTTGCGCTCAATATTCATCTCACGCAGCAAGCAGTCGCCAAGCCCATTCAGCACATCCTGGAGAACGATCATGACCCTTCGCACAATCCTTGCCCTCGGCGTTACCACCCTGGCCATCAGCACCAGCGGCGGGGCCTTCGCCACCGAAACCAGCGCTTACCGCTACGGGATGAAGCTGGACATCGCCCAGGTGGTCACCGTCGAGGCGCCCAGCGCCGTTGAGGGCCACACCAGCACCGCCATCCTGACCTACCGCGACAGCAACGGCCAATTGCAAGCCGTGAGCTACAGCCAGCCCACCACCCTTGCCAACCAGAACTGAGCCGCCGGCTCGTACGCAGAGGAACCCGCACATGAAACTGTCCCGCACCCTGACCGCTGGCTTGCTGGCCCTGGCCGTGAACAGCGCCTTCGCCGCCGGCAGCCCTGGCGTCGAACGCAACACCCAAGGCTTCCTCGATGCGCTTGCCGCAGGCGGCGGCAAGCCGCTGGAAACCCTGGCGCCGAAAGACGCACGCGCCGTACTGAGCGGAGCCCAGGCCGGGGTGAAAGTCGATGTGTCGGGTATCCGCGTTGAGCGCCGGACCATTCAGGCCGACGGCCAGCCATTGCAGATCCGCGTGGTACGCCCTGAGGGCGCCACGGGCGAACTGCCAGTATTCATGTTCTTCCACGGCGGTGGTTGGGTGTTGGGCGATTACCCCACCCACGAACGGCTGATCCGCGATCTTGTGGTCGGCTCCGGCGCAGCGGCGGTATACGTCGACTACACGCCATCGCCAGAAGCGCAGTTCCCCACCGCGATCAACCAAGCCTATGCCGCTACCCGCTGGGTCGCCGAGCATGGCCAGGAAATCGGCGTCGACGGCAGCCGCCTGGCGGTCGCCGGCAACAGCGTCGGCGGCAACATGGCTGCGGTGGTGGCGATAAAGGCCAAGGAGGCCGGCACGCCGAAGCTGCGCTTCCAGGCGCTGCTGTGGCCGGTGACCGATGCCAACTTCAACAACGCTTCCTATAACCAGTTCGCCGAGGGCCACTTCCTGACCCGCAACATGATGCAGTGGTTCTGGAACAGCTACACCACAGACCCGCGTCAGCGCGACGATATCCATGCCTCGCCGTTGCGTGCCAGCCTGGAACAACTCAAGGGCCTGCCACCGGCCCTGGTACAGACCGCCGAAATGGACGTGCTGCGTGACGAAGGCGAAGCCTACGCCCGCAAGCTCGACGCCGCCGGGGTGTCGGTGACTGCGGTGCGCTACAACGGCATGATCCATGACTATGGCCTGCTCAATGTGCTGAGCACCGTACCCGCTGTCCGCAGTGCCATGGACCAGGCGGCACAGGCCCTTAAAACGCATCTGCAGTAAGGGGGTGGTGCGAGGACACTCACCCCACCGCCCACCCCGAAGAGGGGTTCCACACA